>NZ_JABUYX010000017.1:0-65412 GCF_014898005.1 Halomonas citrativorans | reverse complement strand
AACCGAAGGTTTTCACCTTCTTCACCGCTGGTAACGCTGGGCGTCCCCGGCAGCGGATGCGTACTTTACGGATTCGCCGGGCGTTTGGCAAGCACTATCTTTACAAAGATCCAGCGCCCTATAAAAAAGCGGCAGGTCTGCTTGATGGATATGCTCCATAACAAGAGACTGCCGCAAACCACCGAACACAGTACTGATAAAAACGTTTGGCGAATAGCCAAAGCGTGCCTGCACACACTACATGTTAGATCTCAAAGCCCAGACCAAAATCTTCGCTGGAGATAGCCATTAAGCTGCCAGCACCGGCCTGGATCATCTGCGCATGCGCTTTCGTACGCGGCAGTAGCCGCTGATAGTAGAATCGCGCAGTATTAAGCTTGGCGGCATAAAACGCCTTATCATCACCTTCAAGCGCAACAGATGCTTGTTTAGCCGCTCGCGCAAACAGATAAGCAAGCGCGACATAGCCGGAATACATCAGGTAGTCGACACTTGCCGCCCCAACTTCCTCACGATCCTGCATCGCTTTCATGCCAACCCCCATCGTCAGCTCACCCCACTCTGCGTTGAGCTTAGACAGCGGCGTAACAAACTCTTTAAGCGCAGGGTTATCAGCCTCGGCTTTACAGAATTTATGAATCTCTTTGGTAAAGACCTTGAGCGACTCCCCTTGGCTCATCAGCACTTTTCGCCCCAGCAGGTCGAGCGCCTGAATGCCGGTAGTACCTTCATAGAGCCGCGTAATACGTGCATCACGCACTAACTGCTCCATTCCCCACTCTTTAATAAAGCCGTGACCACCAAAAATTTGTACGCCTTCATTAGTACTCTCAAAACCAACTTCCGTTAAAAACGCTTTAACGATCGGCGTAAGCAATCCCAGCAAGGTTTCAGCACGCTCTTTTTCTTCACCAGGCTGACCAAGCTCAACGGTGTCCAGCAACTGGGCGGCGTAAAGCACCAGCATGCGCCCACCTTCGGCAAACGCTTTTTGCGTTAGCAGCATCCGGCGCACATCCGGATGAACAATAATCGGGTCGGCAGGTTTTTCGGGCGCCTGCTTGCCTGACAAACCACGCATCTGTAGGCGGTCACGGGCGTAACTCAACGAATTTTGAAAACTGGCTTCAATGAGGCCAAGCCCTTGGATACCCACGCCAAGGCGCGCAGCATTCATCATGGTAAACATGCACGCCAGGCCTTTATTAGGCGGCCCAACCAGATAACCAGTGGCACCATCAAAGTTCATAACGCACGTCGCGTTACCATGAATGCCCATTTTATGTTCCAGGGAGCCGCAGGTTACCCCATTGCGCTCACCGGGATTGCCATCCGCATCAGGTAAAAACTTAGGCACGACAAAGAGTGAAATACCTTTTGACCCTTCTGGCGCATCAGGCAGTTTGGCGAGCACCAGATGGACAATATTTTCGGCCAGATCATGCTCACCAGCGGAGATAAATATCTTGGTGCCGGTAATGGTATAAGCCTCCCCAGCGGCTGGCACGGCGCGAGTCTTGATTAACCCAAGATCGGTACCACAGTGAGGCTCTGTTAAGCACATGGTGCCCGTCCAAACGCCTTCCACCAGCTTGGTAAGATACGTCGCTTTCTGCTCGTCGGTGCCATGATGGCGCAGCGCGTCAGCGGCACCATGAGAAAGCCCTGGATACATACCCCAGGCTAAATTGGTCGCGCAGATCATTTCCGAAAGCACCATAGCAAGCGAAGGCGGCAACCCTTGCCCACCGTGCTCGGGATCAGCCGCCAGACTTGGCCAGCCGCCTTCTACGTACTGCTGGTACGCCTCCTTGAAGCCTTGAGGCGCTTTCACCTCACCGCCCTCTAGCACACAACCCTCTTCATCGCCGCTTTGATTAATTGGCAGGAGAACATCACGAGAAAAGCGCGCGCCCTCTTCCAGAATGGCGGCCACTACGTCGGGTGAAGCGTCATCACCTTCTGGCAATGCAGCGTAGTGAGCAGGGTAATCAAGCATTTCGTCCATGACGAAACGCATATCACGCAGAGGGGCCTGATAACTTGGCATAGCACTTCTCCTAAACGGGGAGTTGAAAGCAGCGCTGGATTTCAAAAAAACAGCTTTCAAACACATGTTTGAAAGCTAGCGCGCACCGCAAAGCGAGTCAAGCGAGCGTTTGAATTAAAGCCACATTAACGCTAGTCCTTTGGTCGAAGCATTGAGAATTGATCGGCTAAACGCAAAAAAACTCGCCAGCCGAATTGCTGGCGAGTTGATGTCTAAGCAACGGATGCGCTTTCACTGCATCCGAATACCACCGTCCAACCGAATCACCTCACCATTAAGCATGGAATTAACAATAATATGCTCGGCTAGCTGGGCAAACTCCTCTGCCCTGCCTAACCGCTTGGGAAAAGGAACAGAGGCGGCAAGCGCTTGGGCGGCTTCATCAGGTATGTCGCCCATCATCGGCGTTTCAAACACGCCCGGCGCAATCGCCATGACACGAATAGCATGCCGAGAAAGCTCTCTAGCGGCAGGCAAACTCATCCCCACTACGCCTGCTTTAGAGGCGCTGTAAGCGCACTGCCCCACTTGGCCATCGAAGGCGGCTATAGATGCCGTGTTAATAATCACGCCACGCTCGCCATCCTGATTGGGCGTGTTTTTTGCCATGGCCGCCGCTGCCAAGCGCATGACGTTGAAGGTGCCTACCAGATTGATATGGATTGTTTTGGCATAGGCATCCAGGTCAGCCGGATTGCCCTCCCGATCCACTAGCTTGGCCACGCTAATCACGCCAGCACAGTGAATAACACCCGCGAGCCCTTTTTCTTCGCTCAATTTGGCAGCGACCTCGAACGCCTGCTGCATCTGTTCTGAAGAGGTAATATCGGCCATACAGGCTTTTGCGCGCTCTCCTAGTTGGGCAGCATGACAGCGAATACTGTCTTTTACATCACACAGCACCACCTTGGCGCCAGCGGCCACTAACCGCTCAGCCGTTGCTGCGCCCAACCCAGACGCCGCCCCGGTAATTAAAAACGTGCTCTCCTTTACCTGCATAATGGCTCTCCCTGGATTGATTAATTGTTATGGCCGGCTTGTTCAACCGCTTGCGCACGTAGCTTGAAGCGTTGGATCTTGCCGCTAGGCGTTTTAGGCAACTCCTCGACGAATTCAATGACCCGAGGGAACGCATGGGCAGATAGACGTTCACGCACCTGCTGGCGAATCGCCTCAGCCAGCTCATTGCTTGGCTCGTACCCTTCGCGAAGCACAATATAGGACTTGATCACCTCGCCGCGAATTTCATCAGGCTGCCCGACCGCCGCAGATTCCGCCACGGCAGGATGCATCATGACACTATTCTCCACATCGGTAGGTCCTACCCGGTAGCCAGCGGTGGTAATGATGTCATCATCACGGCCTGCAAACTGGAACGAACCATCCTCATTACAGATCACTACATCGCCGGTCAGATAATAGCCTTTCACAAAGGGGTTTTTCTCTTGGCACGTATACCCTTGGAAAAAATGCGCCGGTGAATGTTCAATATCCACGGCCAGTACGCCCGGCTCTCCCGCTGGCAACTCATTATACTCTGCATCCAGAATGGCCAGCCGATAGCCCGGCAAAGGTACGCCCATGCCACCTACATGCTTGGGGTGATCAAGGGTGTGATGATTGTTGCAGGTCATGCCCGTTTCGGTTTGCCCGTAGTGGTCCATCACTGAACAGCCAAGCGATTTTTCGACCCAGTTGACCACTTCAGTATTTAACGGCTCGCCTGCCGAGCTCGCAGCGCGCAGCGATAACGTTTGATAGGCATCATCGAACAACCCTGACGCCTTCATTAAACGATAGGCCGTGGGGGCTGCCGCAAAATTGGTGATCCGGTGACGTTTCATAAAGTCAAGCGCCCCTTCGGCACTAAACCCGGCTTCGCAGAAATGCGTGGTCACACCTAACAGCAGCGGTCCGGTAATGGCGTAGTAAAGGCCATACGCCCACCCAGGGTCCGCCATATTCCAGAAGCAGTCATCATCACGCAGGTCAACGGCAAGTTCCATATACAGCGCAAAGGCGGTCATTGCCGAAAGCGGCACGGCCACACCCTTGGGCTTGCCCACGGTACCCGAGGTGAACATTTGCAAAAAAGGCTGGGCAGGATCAAGACGAGGCGGCTGGGTCGTCATCGACGCATGCGCCAAGGCAGCCTGCCAATCCAGATCATTTGGATGTTCGCGGCTCGCCCCTCCCACCGTCAGTATTGACGGGCACTGACTCAAGCCGTCAAATTTATCGCGGTTGGCGTGATCGGTGATCACCAGCTTGGTATCTGCCCGGCCTAAACGGTAATCCACTGCATCAGGCCCAAAGGCTGTAAATAGCGGCTGATACACACCACCTATCCGCCAGGTAGCCAGCACAGCTATCAGTAATGCCTCTGACCGAGGCAGCATACAGGCAATGCGGTCTCCCTCTTTTAGGCCTTGCGCCACCAACCAACCCGCCAGTTTGCCACTCTGTTCGTCCAGCTCGGCATACGTCAGGGTGTGTGTTACCCCTTGGGTATCCTCATGAATCAGCGCCAGCACTTCTCCGCGCCCCGCTCGCACATGGCGTCCGCAGCACGCTTCAAAAGCATTGAGCTGGCCGTCCTGATGATCATCCAGACGGGCAACCATCTGGTCGATTGAGAAATGCTCAAGATAACCCGAATAATCGGGGAGTGGTGTCGCTGTCATGATGGCTCTCTTATGTTGTTGGTAATGAGCAGTCTTGCAACAGGCGGGGTAACGTTTTAAGTCATGCGCGTATTTCTTTCGGTTTACGTTAACGTAACCCCATAGATAACCTCAACGCTAAAAGCAATCCGCAGGAAGCGCAAGCTATCTACCGCGTTAAAGGGTTATACGTTGGTCGAGGAAATACACAGACGAGTCGCTGGCAGCAAGTGCCTATTTACTCCTGCTAGAAAAAAGCATTGAGGGCATCTGGCTGGTTGCTTAAAAAAATAGCGCTTAGCGCGCCATGATCATCGCCACCAACTCATCCGCAAGGTCATCTGGCGTACGTGGGCCACCGGGGTCATACCAGCGCACGGTCCAGTTCAAAGCGCCCAATATAAATCGCGAAACCAGAAAGCGATCCCCACGGATAAGCTTCGCTTCCAGTGCATCGTCTATAACCTGCACCCACAAGGCCTCATACGCATCGCGCAAATGGCTTAAGTGTGCGCTAGCGGCAGGGTCCAGGCGCCGCCATTCAAACAGGGCCACCACATGAGCATTGCGGTCGGTAAACAGCGTTTCCAGATGAGCACGTGCCATCGCGCGCAGCCGCTCTTCAGGGTCAGACGAGCAGCGTTCAATCGATTGACGAGCAATCATTAGCGCATTCTGCACTCCTTCCTCGATTACCGCAGCAAGGATTTCCTGTTTATCCTTGAAGTGATGAAACAGGCTGCCGGACTTGATCCCCATTTCCTGCGCCAGCATACGTACAGTGGTACGATCAAAGCCCTCCTGGACAAAGAGCTGAGCCGCTAAACGCGTCAATTCCTTGCGGCGCACAGATGCATTTATTACATTCATTTCACTCACACTAGCGCTTGCTTGGTTATCCACGAGAAAACCACAGCCCCGCCAACGGGTCAACGCATCGCTTATCGCCCAGCAGAATAATCACAATAAATCCTAAGGAGTTAGCTAATGAATACTGCAACCGATATCGTATTTCTATCCGCTGCACGCACCCCCATGGGAGGCATGATGGGCAGCTTATCGAGCATGAGCGCCCCTGAACTGGGCGCGGTTGCTATTCGTGCAGCGGTTCAACGCGCGGGCATTGAGCCCGATGCCATTGATGAAGGCATTATGGGCTGCGTGCTTCCGGGGGGTGTCAAACAAGGCCCTGCTCGCCAAGCCATGCGTCAGGCCGGCATACCCGATGCGTGCGGCGCAATGACGATTAACAAGCTATGTGGTTCGGGCATGAAGGCCGCCATGCTCGCCCACGACGTAATTAAAGCGGGTAGCGGGCAAATTCTACTGGCGGGGGGTATGGAGTCCATGTCCAACGCCCCCTACGTGCTGACCAAAGCCCGCGGCGGTTATCGGTTAGGCCACGGCGAGCTCAAAGACCACATGTTTCTGGATGGTCTTGAGGATGCTGAAACGGGCACATTAATGGGCGTTTTCGCTCAGGATATCGCTTCACGGCGAGGCTACACGCGGGAGCGTTTGGATGATTTTGCCATTGCCTCGCTCGAGCGCGCTATCGCTGCTTCCAACGGTGGGCAACTGGATGCTGAAATGGCGCCCGTCACCGTATCTACGCGCCAAGGCGACACGCTTATTGAACATGATGAACAACCGTTTCAAGCCAAACTCGACAAAATTCGCCACATGCGACCAGCCTTTTCTAAAGACGGCACCATCACTGCAGCAAACGCCAGCTCTATCTCCGATGGCGCTTCAGCGCTTATTGTGGCAAGCGCAGAAGCAGCCGAACGCCACGGCGTGAAGCCATTAGCCAGAATGCTGGGGCATGCAACCCACGCTCGCCACCCCAGCGAGTTTACGATTGCCCCGGTAGGCGCCATAGAAAGCCTGATGAAAAAGCTTGGCTGGAGCGTCGGCGACGTCGATTTATTTGAGATTAACGAAGCCTTTGCCGTGGTGACGCTAATGGCAATGGACGATCTTGGCTTACCTCACAGCAAGGTCAATATTTTTGGTGGCGCCTGCGCCCAAGGGCATCCTGTTGGCTCTACCGGTTCACGCATCATTGCCACGCTTATTCATGCCCTACGTACTCAAGGCGGCAAACGTGGCATTGCCAGCCTGTGTATTGGTGGCGGCGAGGCCACAGCGGTTGCTGTTGAGCTTATCGACTGACATAAACGACGCGGGGCCAACGCTTTGCAGCGTTAGCCCCGCGCTTTCCTATCACTCACGCCAGGAAGTTGTTGCTTATCCAAACCGTCCGGTAATGTAGTCGTGAGTACGCTGATCCTGAGGGTTAGTGAATATCTGATCAGTGCTATCCACTTCGACCAGGTCGCCCATATGGAAGAACGCAGTGCGGTCTGCCACTCGAGCGGCCTGCTGCATATTGTGAGTCACCATAACGATGGTATAGCTCTCACTTAACTCATCAATCAGCTGCTCCACTTTGGCCGTGGCAATCGGGTCAAGTGCAGAGCACGGCTCATCCATCAAAATGACATCCGGACTTACCGCGACCGTCCGTGCAATACACAAACGCTGCTGCTGACCACCTGACAACCCGGTACCTGGCTGATCAAGACGGTCTTTTACCTCTTCCCAAAGCCCTGCGCGGCGCAGGCTGCTTTCTACAATATCGTCAAGCTCGGCCTTACGCCGAGCCAAGCCGTGCAAGCGCGGCCCATATGCAATATTTTCGTAGATGGATTTCGGGAAGGGGTTCGGCTTTTGGAACACAATCCCCACCTGAGCGCGCAGCAATACTACATCGCGGTTAGCCGCATAAATATCGTTTTGATCTAATGTAATCTTGCCTTCAACACGACAAATATCGATGGTGTCGTTCATGCGGTTTAAGCAGCGTAAAAATGTCGATTTACCGCAACCGGAAGGCCCAATAAAGGCCAGCACTTCGTTTTCGTAGATATCCAGGTCAATACCGTTAATTGCCTGAGAGTCACCGTAAAACACCTTAACGGCTTCGGCACTCATTTTGACCTTGTCTTTCGCCTTGCTGGTGCGGCTTTCACCGCCCCCGACGCTAACCATGGGAGTTGTTGTCATCGGCTCTGTTGAAGTATTCACTTACCACCTCGTCTCGAATTTTTTACGCAACCAAATCGCCAATGCATTCAAGCTTAACATTAGTCCCAGCAATACAATGATGGCCGCAGACGTGCGTGCTTCGAAGAAATTACGCAGCTCATTGCCTTGCCATAGATAAATCTGTACTGGCAGCGCGGTTGATTGATCCAACGGTGTTGCTGGCACACTCGCGACAAACGCGTTCATACCGATCAGAAGCAAGGGCGCTGTTTCCCCCAATGCTTGAGCAACACCCAAAATAGAGCCTGTCAAAATACCGGGAAGCGCCAAGGGCAATACGTGGTGAAATACCGTCTGCACTCGCGATGCCCCGATCCCCAACGCCGCTTGACGAATAGAGGGCGGAATGGAGCGTAACGATGCCCGCGTAGCGATAATAATGGTCGGTAACGTCATCAACGTAAGCACCAGCCCCCCTACCAGCGGCGCTGAAATAGGCAGTCTTAAATAGCCAATAAAGATAGATGCGCCCAGCAAACCAAACACAATGGAAGGAACCGCTGCCAGGTTATTGATATTGATTTCAATTAGATCGGTTAAGCGATTCTTGGGCGCAAACTCTTCCAGATAAATAGCGCTTGATACCCCTAACGGCACAGACAGCGCGATGACGATGATCATCATAAACAGCGAACCCATAAAGGCACCGGCCAGGCCCGCTGATGCCAAAGAGCTGCGTGAGTCAGTATTTAAAAATAACGAGGTACTAAACGCGTTACGAATGACGCCAGACGCTTCAAGCTGGTCAGCCCAGGCGCGCGTTTGAGCACTTAGCTGTTGGCGTGCATCCGGCAAATCACGATCAATATTGCCTTTGATCCAGACATCCACGTTCGCACTCGCCAGCATCTTGAGTTCGACGGTTTGCCCCAACAGCGAAGGATCTTCAATAAACCGATCACGCAACGCGTAGCGCTCGCCAGAGGTGACAAGCGCACGCAGATCACGTAACTGCGGCCCCTCTACCTCTACCCCCAACGCCTCTTCCAGTGCGTTATCAATTAAGGATTGCCAATTGGCCAGCCCTGCTTGTGTTTCCCACTGTAAAAAACGCTCTTCAAACTCAAACTGGCTCTCGCCACTAGCGCGTTCAGGCTTAGGCTCAAGCTGGATAATCTCGGGGTCGAAATACACATCCATGTACATGGTGGCCTGCCAAAATGCCGGCACACCACGCATTAGTATGCTGATAAACAGGATGGCGACCAGCACCATACCGGTAATAACAGCGACAAGTCCCATCCGCCGAAAGCTGTTTTCTTTACGATGCCGTTTCGCCAGCGACTTTTCTATCGTCATCAGCCGGTGTTGCCGGCGCTGCTCAATCGTTATGGACATAGTCACTTACTCGTATTGCTGGCGATATTTACGCACGACAACCAGTGCGATGACGTTTAGGCCTAAGGTGATCACAAACAGGGTAAGACCGAGGGCAAACGCAACCAGTGACTGGGGGCTTGCAAAATCCATATCCCCGGTCAATTGGTTAACAATCGTTACGGTAATAGTCGATACCGCCTCGAAAGGGTTGGCATGCAGTACAGGGTTATTACCAGCGGCCAATACCACAATCATGGTTTCCCCAATCGCGCGGCTAGCTGCCAGCAAAAAAGCACCCACAATGCCGGGAAGCGCGGCGGGCAATACCACCTGTCGAATCGTTTCAGACTTGGTGGCGCCCAAACCTAATGCACCATCCCTCAACGACTTAGGCACTTGGGTAATAATGTCGTCAGACAGCGAAGAGACAAAAGGAATGATCATGATCCCCATGACCAGGCCCGCTGTTATCGCGCTGGTTGTGCGAATATTAATGCCAATCAGATCACCAAAAGCGGAGAGAAAGGGGCCCACAACCATCAGCGCGAAAAAGCCATAAACAATGGTCGGGATACCCGCCAAAATCTCAATCACCGGCTTGGCCACATTGCGCAACCAGGGCGGCGCGTACTCTGCCATGTAGATTGCGGTCATTAACCCAACAGGAATCGCTACCAACAGTGCAATGCCACTGACCATTATGGTGCCCCAGAGGAGGGGTAATAAACCAAACTCCCCTTGGTCAGAGGTACCAGAGGTGCTAAATCGAGGGTTCCAGGTAGTGCCAAAGAAGAAGTCGACGGGACTAATAAAACTAAAGAACTTCATTGCCTCGCCCAGCATGGAGAGCACAATGCCAATCGTTGTAAATATAGCGACAGCCGAGCTTGCGGCTAGCGCAAACATAATAACCCGTTCAACCTGGTTACGGGCGCGCCACTGGGGCGTGATACGCCGCCGTGCAATGACCAGGCCCGCCACAGATAGCACGGCGACTAATGCCACCAGGCTAAAATTTTCAAACGTCTGAAGCCTTGCCATATGTGCCGCAGCGGCCCACTCTTCAGGACTACCACCACCCGCTACGCCACGTTCGTTTGCCAAGGCAGTTACACGATCCAGAAACGTTTGCATTTCACGGTCGCTCATACTGGCAACCATGTCAGTAGGCAACTGCTGAATAACCAGCATATCGATTAACTGAGGGGCTAAAAATGACCATAACAAAAATATAGCGAGTGCAGGCAAGCCGCACCAAAGCGCCACAAGCGTACCGTAATAGCCCGGCCGCGAATGCATTCGTACATCTTGAGTTGCCGCAACCGCACGGCTGCGCGTCAAGCCTAAATGGTATGCCAAGGCCATCAACACCAACAGCGTGGCTATCAAGGCAAAGTTGCTCATTATCTTTCCGCCTTTGACTTGCTACGTTTAAGCGCCAGCATCAACTGCATGATGCTGGCGCAAAAACAAACTTAATAAGGTACACCGAATCTGAAGCAGTGCCGCACTTAGTCGACGCTTACGACCGTACGGGATTCGAACTGCTCAAGCACTTGGCTACGCTCGCTCTCATCCATCGGGATCAGACCAGCGTCTTCCAGCGGGCTGCCATAGCCAGAGGTCATTTCGTTCAGGAAGAACTCCGTGTATTCCGCCAGGCCAGGAATCACGTCAATGTGCTCGCCTTTCACGTAGAAGAACAGCGGACGAGAAACCGGATACTCACCAGAGCCAATCGTTTCCAGGCTAGGTGTTACACCATCAACGGTCGCCACTTGCAAGCGGTCACGGTTTTGATCGTAGAAGCTAAGACCGAAGACACCTACTGCATCTTCCTGAGCATCCAGGCGTGCTAGGGTTTCGGTGTAATCGCCGGCAATTTCAACGATACGGCCATCGCCACGCAGGTTGATGCAAGCATCGCCTTCTACTTCAGCAACAGTGTCACAACCCGGGTGAACGACTTTCTCTTCAAAGACTTCACGTGTACCGTGGTTGGAAGCCGGGATAACCAGTACGATTTCCTGGTCAGGCAGGTTGCTGTCGATTTCAGACCAGCGGGTGTAGGGGTTATCAACCAATTCGCCGTTTTGCGGCAGTTGAGCAGCAGCTGCTTTGAAAACATGCTCAGGCGTTAGTGCAAACTCGCCACGATCAAGGCGCGAGGCAAATACAATGCCGTCGTAGCCGAATTGGATTTCAATAATTTCGTTAACACCGTTTTCGGCACAGCTCTCAACCTCACCGCTCCGAATTGAGCGAGAAGCGTTAGCGATATCGATGGTGTTTTCACCAACGCCCTGGCAGAACTGACGAAGGCCGCCACTTGAACCACCAGAACCAACTACCGGCGTATTAAACTGAGAATACGTATTGCCAAACTCTTCAGCCACGATACCTGCAAACGGCAGTACAGTAGAAGAGCCCGCAATTTGGATTGTGTCGCGAGCCATGGCAGCGCTTGAAACACCTACCGCTAGACCGGCTACTACTGCAACACTTAGCGTATGCTTTTTCACGTCGTGTTCCCCTCTGGTTTGATATCCGGCCAGCTGATGCTTACCGGAAGAGTTGGCCTTCTGGCCTTTCACAAAAGAGAGTTTGCACACGTATCATTGCAGAAATATGACAATCTCTAAATCGTTAAATACGCAAAACGTCGTATAGCAAAGGAGAACACTACGACAGGGTAAAACGACTAGCGACTCTGTTCTGAATTGGCGGTTAGCATCCGCACACCAATATTTCCAAGTAATGACGCCCCCAGCATGGTCAATACCATGGGCCACAGGTGGGCGACTTCAAACGCCCCGACCAACACCCCGGCAAGCGCGCCACAGCTAAACTGGATGCCACCCAGCAACGCCGTTGCGGTCGCACTGATATGCCCAAAGTGATCCAGCAGTGACGAGATGGCATTCGGAGTGATCAAGCCAATCATGCCAGTAAATACCATCACCAGAGGCACAACGGTATATAGAGTGACCATATCCAGCGCTGTAACGATCACCAAGCCCAAGCCCGCGATCATCTGGATCATTAACCCCAAGCGCAGGTTTTGTTGGGGTGTGCGTTGACGCAGCATATAAATATTAACGCGGTTGGAGAGCGCAATAACAACGACGTTAACCCCGAAAATCAGCGGATACATCCCCGGAGAGAGACCAAAATAATCAAGATAGACAAAGGGCGATGCTGTTACAAAGGCGAAAAGACCGGCAAAAGAGGCGGCCACTGCACAGATATACCCCATGCCTTCTTTATGCCGCAGCACGCTTACATAATTGCCGAGCACCTGACGAGGCGACGCTGCAGGCAGTGTCATATCACGGGTTTCGGGTAACCGCGTCCCCAGCAGCCAAAGCAAAAAACCGGCATA
This sequence comes from Halomonas citrativorans, assembly GCF_014898005.1. Lineage (NCBI taxonomy): Bacteria > Pseudomonadati > Pseudomonadota > Gammaproteobacteria > Oceanospirillales > Halomonadaceae > Halomonas > Halomonas citrativorans. The sequence continues at coordinate 52,886 of NZ_JABUYX010000017.1, read as the reverse complement.
TGCCGCAAGAAAAACAAAAATCAGCCACCAGCCTGCCACATGCAGCAGCATACTCCCCACCGCCGGTGCCACCAGGGGAGCCAACATCATGATCATGGCCATGGTCGACATCACTTTGGCAGCCTCTCGGCCGCTAAAGCAGTCGCGTACAATGGCGGCAGAGTTAACCACGCAGGCTCCGCCACCCAGCGCCTGGATAAATCGCCAAAACAAAAGCGAGTTGAGGCTATCAGCCGTGGTAATCATCAGGCTTGCCAGCATAAATACGACTAAACCACCCATGAGTACCGGCTTGCGTCCTATCCGGTCAGATAGCGGTCCAAAGACAAGTTGACCAATGGCAAAACCAAACAGGAACACACTAATCGAAAGCTCCGCGTGATGAATGCTGGCATTAACAGATTCCGCTAACACACCAATCGCAGGCAAATAGGCGTCAATCGCAAAAGGGGCAAGCGCTGTGTTGGCAGCAACCAACAAAGCAACCCGTCGTGGGTTAAGTTCCATAGGACTCCCTGAATTAATTAGCCACCATCAAGCACGGCAGCAATCGATAGGCCGCTAATAGTAACGCGGTGATGAAAATTAAGCACCGCAGCCCCGAAAAACTGAAACATAAACTGCTTAGCCTAGGATTCATAAGCCTTTTCCAAGACCAACTCATGGAAGCACTATGAATTTTAGAGCGCTGAAAAATATCCCACTACGCTGGCTAAGCCTATCCGCCTTACTGCTTGTAGCACTGTGTGTGCTCATGTTTGCCCTACTGACATGGAAAATGATGCAGCAGAGCCAGAACGATTTAGCGCTTCTTGAACAGGTTAATGTTCAACAGTCGTCATCGCTAAACCGGCTTCATATAGCGGGCCTTGAGGGGTTGCACCGTTTGGACAGAGCGCTTGAACGCCAATTGCGCCCCTCGCTAGGAGACCCGACAGAGGCGCTTCAAGCGGTCGAAAATGAGCTCTCTGAAATGGCAGTAGCACTGGCAACGTTTTTGGAAGCAACCGCTGAAACACCTCACCCGACACTTCGAGACGCTATAGAGCAGCAGGCAACAGCGCTTATTGGCACGATGAATGAACAATTAAACGCCGTTCAGACAGGTGACCGCGGCGGCTACCGGCAATTGACGCTTGATGCGTTAGCACATAGCCAAGCCCTAACCGAAGAGGCACGTAGCTTTTATCAACTGGCTGACCGTCAGGGTACAGAGCTAATGACTAACGCTCAACGCCGCGGTCAGTTGATTGGTCAATTGCTGTCAGGAGGCATTGCTATTGCCTTGGCACTGCTAGGTTTAATGGCCTGGATTGGACAGCGTCATGTTCTATTACCTATTAACCGCTTGGTCGCACACTTTCGTACAATGGCCGAGGGTGATTTAAGCGTTAAGGTCCCGGCTCAAGGCAATAATGAAATAGGCCAGCTCTACCAAGAGCTGGATAATATGCAGCGTGCACTCATTGAAACCGTTTCAGAGCTTCATAGTAATAGCCGCCATATTTTCGATAGCGCTCAACGCCTGGCGCTAGGCAATGAAGACCTTGCTATCCGAACGCGCCAGCAAAACGCATCCCACGAAACGACCGCGGCTAACCTGGATGAGCTGACAGAGAACGTTGCCACCACCGCTGGTTTTGCCGCCGATGCAACCCAGCTAACGTCTACGGCGGCATTACAAACCCAAGACGGTAGCCAGATAATGACCAACTTCCTGACCACCATGGAGGAGATTCACGCACGCTCAAAAGAAGTCGATGAGATTGTTAACGTTATTGATTCCATCGCTTTTCAAACCAATATTCTTGCGTTAAACGCCTCTGTAGAGGCCGCTCGCGCTGGCGAACAAGGCCGAGGCTTTGCCGTAGTGGCGGGCGAAGTACGCCAACTAGCCTCACGAAGCGCTGAAGCTGCGCGCCAAATCCAAACCTTGCTTGCCGCATCAGGCAACAGTATTGAGCGTGGCCATACCTTATCCAACAAGGCCAGCCACGGCATGAACGCGATTGTTGAAACGACCGAACAGGCCAATAGCATCATGCTTCAGATCGCTGATGCGGCTAATGAGCAGCACCGCCACATTGAACATCTGAATTCAACACTGCACGAACAGACCCAGGTGAATAGGGCCAATACCAAGCAGGTTGAAGCTACTGCTCAGGATGCAATGTCGCTTGAAGCCGCTGCAGAAAGGATGCGTGAACAAGCCGCACGCTTTAAAATCGGAGAGATATCCAGCGATGATTTTATTTGGCAAGCCTCTCCGCCAACACCTGACTTATCCAATACCCCCACATCGGATAATATTCAGCGAGCGCCTGCCTTGCTACAGTAAAGGACTAACGACGCAAGGAGTAATGAATGGCCACTAGCCTGCTAACACAGCTTAAAGAAATGACCTCGGTAGTCGCCGATACCGGCGACCTTGAAGCCATCCGACGTTTTGCGCCACAAGATGCAACGACGAACCCTTCGCTCATCCTACAAGCCGCTCAGCAAGAGCAGCGCCGCGCCCACTTGGCCGCTATTGCCAAGGAAAGCAAGGATATTGATGATGCGGTTGACCGCGTGGCTGTCGAGATTGGCAGTGAAATTAGTGAACTGGTGCCCGGCTACGTATCCACCGAAGTAAGTGCTCGGCTTTCATTTGACCGTGATGCCACTATTGCGCGCGCGCATTCATTGATTGAGCGGTACGCCCAAAAGGGCGTGGGTCCTGAGCGCATACTAATCAAGATGGCCTCCACTTGGGAGGGTATTCAGGCAGCGCAGCAGCTTGAGCGTGAAGGCATCCGTACCAACCTCACGCTGCTGTTTGGTTTTGCTCAGGCTCAAGCATGTGCCGATGCAGGCGTCACTTTGATTTCGCCGTTTGTCGGGCGCATCCTCGATTGGCATAAATCTCGTCAGCCTGAAGCCGATTTTAACGGTAACAATGACCCAGGCGTACAGTCTGTCAAACAGATTTACAGCTACTACAAGGGCCATAACTACGCCACCATCGTAATGGGCGCAAGCTTTCGTAATATCGGCGAGATTATATCTCTGGCAGGCTGTGACCGTCTGACCATTTCGCCCAAGTTGCTTACCGAGTTGGATGAACAGCAGGGTGAACTAACTCGCCAGCTAACGCCGATGGGCGCGAGTAGCTCAGCGGACGAGCCATTAACGCAAAGCGATTTCCGTTGGGCCATGAATGAAGATGAAATGGCGTCTGATAAACTAGCGGAAGGTATTCGCAAATTTATGGCCGACCAGCGTGAGCTGGAAACATTGCTCGGCACACTGCGAAAGTCATAAGTTATTAAATTGCGCCACGCTTAAACGACACCCCCCACAAAAGTGGGGGGGGGTTGTCAGTCGTCGGAGCCTCCCTTTCTTTATCAGGGAGGCTTTTTTAATGGTGGGGTTCTGTATTCTGCGCTTCCAACATCTCAACCAACGGCTGGAACTGCTCGCGATTATGCTCATTCATGTGCATTAAAATACGATGCGCTTCAAGAATTCGCTCGCGCAGCCCATCTTCATCCGCAGGCTCTTCAGGCAGCTCAACAAGCGCATCGCTAAGCGCTGGCGGCTGTTGAAGCGGCGCCTCCATCAAGGTAAAAAAACGCGCAAAGCCCATAACATCGAGCATTTTACGAACATCAGGATTATCCGCAATGATAGTAGGCGGGTGGGCCAAGCGCCCTTTTACAGCCATCGCCACCTTTGCAAGAAAACCCAATGCCGTTGAATCGACATTGGTCGCTTCACGCAAGTCAATCATTACCGCACGTAACCCAGGCGTTTCAGCCAGATGTTGTGCCTGGGTATCCAGCGTGGCACAAAGCGTTAACCGCACATCGCCACAGAGTTTTAAGACAAAAACACCGGAGTCGAACGCCGCTTTAATACGGCCTTCATCAATCAGCATGAACAAATCCGCTCACCATCATGATTGTTAGATCATCGGGTAAAGCACCGCGTTCCTGGTTCGCCTCACCCGTCTCCCCTGCTGCCAGCAGGACACTTGTTTTGGCTAGCCGTTCGCGCAACTGCTCAAGCGTGACACTTTCGCTTACTAATTGCTCAAGCTCCTTGAGCCGCGTGTCGAGCGTTTTACCCGGCAAGCATTCCAATACACCATCTGAACACAGCCATAATCGAAATTCGGCCGGCAAGGCACAGCTCAGCGAAGGATACTCTATATCGGGGAAAAGGCCTACTGGCATCCCCTCTCCTTCAAGCCGGGAGAGCTTACCGCCCGCAACCAAAAAAGGCATCGGTAGCTGTGCACCGAGCGAATAGTGAAGAGTATGAGAGTGATGGTCAATAACACCTACAAACAACGTTGCATGTTTACCGATATCGGTCCCCTGCAACTCTCGATTCATAGCGGCCAACCAGTCCGGCGCCAAGCACTCGGGCTTGTGGCCGTCCCACTCATTTAGCCAACGGTTGCATAAATACTTTAACAGCACGGTCACAAACGCCGAGGATGCGCCGTGCCCAGAAACGTCTGCAAAATAAAACGCACTGTAACGGTCGTTGTAACGCTGATAATCCAGAAAGTCGCCGGATAGATAAAGCGAGGGCGCAAACCAATAATCATAGTAAACGCCGTTCACCACCTTGGGGTGAGCAGGCAATAACCGACGCTGAATATGCCCCCCACTTTGCTGGTCCATGCGCAGCAGCGCCAGATGTGTCTCCAGGCTCTCGTTTAATTCAGCGAGTCTTTCTCTATCACGGTCTCGCTCAATGGCTAACTCATTGAGCTCAATAGCCTTACGAATCATTCGTCGCAGCAGTTCAGCATGGCGTAGAGGATGAACGATATAGTCCACCAACCCTATGTCAATCGCCTTGATCAGGTCCGCATCCTGACGTGAGTCGCTTACCACCAACGTGGGTAAGCGACGCGTCAACTGCGACCACTGCTGCTGAGGCACCGAGTGCGCATGCGCAACAATCAAAGCGGTTTCTGCTGGAAGATAGTCGATATTATCTGCAGCATATACGCCCATACCATCACACGTGATGGCTTCTGCCAGCGCATCGCGCTCCGGACCGGGCGCGTCAATTACCGCAACCAGTTGCCTGGAATGATCCATATCAAGCCTCAATCGGCGAAATCGTCGTCACTAGCATCGCTGTCGTCGAAATCACTGTCATTGAAATCGCTGTCGTTAAAGTCAAAATCATCCATTGCAAACGGGTCATCGCCTAACTCGCCGTCACTAATTTCAAACTGGCGGCTCTGCAAATAAGCGTCGCGCACAAAGCTGTAGCGATCACCACTAATCAAGTTTTCCCGATCAAGTAACGCGGCGCGTCGGTCAATAATATTGAGCGCGCTTAATACAAGCTCGGTGGTGTTATCATCCACGTAAACGATGGGGTAGGTCATGATATCAGCAGGCCGCCCCGTAGCATCACGTAACGTACTGGGCCCCAAAAACGGCAAGACAAGGTAGCGTGAGTCATCCCACCCCCAGGCCGCCAGCGTTTGCCCAAAATCCTCGTCGCTTGCGTTAATCTCCATCAACGTCGCGTAATCAAGCAACCCACCGATACCCACCGTTGTGTTGATCAAAAAACGGGATGTTGCCAACCCAGCGTTCGCCGGTTTTCCTTGAAGAAGACTATTTATAGTCGTACGAATTTCGCCAAGGTTGGAGAAAAAGTTGCTGACACCGGTTTGTACAGGGCTCGGCGTAATCGTGCGATACCCTTGGGCTACCGGCTTCAACGTATACTGATCAACGACATCGTTAAAGGCAAAAACGCGGCGATTAAAGCCCTCCCACGGATCATCCGGATTCGCATCTTGAGCCATTTGCGTGCTGGCACAACCGCTAGCCGCCATGGTGATAAGCAGCACAGCTGGTAGGGCTGCGTTACGCAGTGAAAAAGTGGTGGCTTGCCTGGCTAACAACCGCAGCATGGTTATTCCTCTTCAAAAACTAACGTACTGTCACTGACGTCGTACTGTTACTGACGTCGAACTACGACGCACCCTGCGCTGTAGCCTGCTCCAAAGGAGCAAATCACACCAATGTCGCCCTCCACCATATCCTCATGATGTAAATGAAAGGCAATAATGGAACCAGCGGAGCTTGTGTTTGCATAGCGGTCTAAAATGATGGGCGCTTGCGCCTCACTGGGCTCAAAACCCAATACCCTGCGAGCGATAAGATCGTTCATATGGCGGTTAGCCTGATGCAGCCACATTTTTTTGAGATCACTTCCCGATAGCTCCAACGAGGTCAAGTGATCTGTAATCAACTGGGCTACCATGGGACACACTTCTTTGAAAACTCGCCGCCCTTCTTGCACAAAGAGCTTATCAATTGCTAACGGATCACTGTCCGTCACACGGTTTAAAAAGCCGGCATTATTGCGAATGGCATTGGAAAACCGGGTAACAAGCCGCGTACCTATAATTTCAAAGCGCTCATCGGCCACTGCATCGACACTGTTTTCCAGGACCACAGCGGTGCAAGCATCGCCGAAAATAAAGTGGCTGTCACGGTCTCGAAAGTTTAAATGTGCCGAACAGATTTCCGGGTTCACTACCAGGGCGCGCTTAATACTGCCGGACGCAATAGCATTAGCGGCCGATTCAAGGGCGAACGTAGCAGAGCTGCAAGCCACGTTCATATCAAATCCATAACCCTTGGCACCCAGCATCTGCTGCACTTCTACCGCTAACGCAGGATAGGCACGCTCCATATTGGAGCAAGCCACAATCACCAGTTCGATGTCACCAGGTGCTACCTGGGCCTTTTCCAGCGCTTGGCGTGCGGCAGAGACGGCCATGTCACACTGAATAGAGGGCTCGTCATTTTGACGTAATGGCAGCCGAGGACACATCCGCTCAGGATCTAAAATACCTGAAGCATCCAATACGTAACGACTTTTAATACCAGAGGCTTTTTCGATGAACTCACTGCTGGAGTGGGCTAGCGGCTCACGCTCACCCCGTGCAATCGCATCCGCATGACACGCATTTTCGTTATCCACCCACGTATTAAATGCAGCCACCAGCGCCGCATTATCAATGGCGTGTTCCGGTGTATAAAGCCCTGTCCCGGTTATCACCACGTTTGTCATGCCTATCTCCTCTAAGCGGCTTTTGCCCCTATTGCTTGCTGTTTAGACTCAGGCCCAAGGCTCGCGCTTAATATTACTGTGTGCGTTATTTGCAGGGTTTACCAGTCATCTTTTAAACGCTAATTATTTCTTGCCAACGCTTTTCAAGGCGCTTTGCCGATACAGGCATCAGCGTTCCCAACTGCTGAGCAAAAAGGGAAACGCGAAGCTCCTGTATCCACCAGCCAAATTCCACCAACTCGGGATCTTCAACACGCCCCCGACGCTCGCTTTTACGCCGCGCATCAAAGCGAGTTTCAAGGGCCTGAACGTCATGCATCAGCATCTGGTCACGCCCGCGCTCACGTGCAGCTTTTTCAAGGCGGATGAGCGCGGCTTCGGTGTAACGAGGATACTCTGTCAGCCATTGGCCTGCATCACGAATGAACCCCGGGTAGACCAGCCGCTGCATCTGTACGCTGATATCGTTATACACTAGGGCAAGCGCAAAATTGAGCTTGCCTTTAAGCACTTTACTCACTGCCAAGTGACCTTTTAGCGCCGCCTCGACCTGCTCAAGCAGGGAAGTCGCGTAATCAACCAATTCTGCTTTGGTAGCGTCCAGGCGAGCGCTCAATTCGGCCGATGAGCGCGGCAAAGGATGCTGGGCAACGACTTGAGTAAAGACGGCTAACATCAGGTCATCCAGCAACGCTTGCTTGCTACCCACTTTGGCAAACAGCAGCGCGCATTTTTCAACACCGGGTAGGCGCTTAATCGCTTTTACCTGGTCAGGCTGTTTGGCAATTGCCAGCCGGGCAACGCCCTCTTGATGCGCCGCCAATGCCTTTGCCGGATGATCAAAAAGCGCGACCTTAAACTCACTGGCTTCAGCCACCAACGCCGGGTAGGCCTCGACACGAATGCCCGCCTGCGTAGTCACACGCGAATCAGGCAATGGCTCCTCAGGCAGGCCGTCAAGCGTAGGCGCCTGGTTTGCCTGCTCGGCCAACGCCTGGGCACCGGCACTGGCCGCCGCTTCAAAGCGCTGCTCCAGCGCTCTGACATCGCGCCCTTGACCCAGCAGCTCACCAGCATGATTGATGACTCGAATGTTCATAATCAGGTGGGCATCGAGTAAATCCAGCCGCCAGTCATCCGGATGAACACGCGTTGCGGTACGTCGACGTATAAATTCGCCCAATGCTTCTGTGAGCGGGCGCTGATCGGGCACCAGGGTTTCCAACGCTGCATCGACCCAATCAGGAATGGGTACCACCTGGCGGCGAATGCTTTTAGGCAGCGACTTTAAAAGCGCAATGCACTTTTCTCTTAAAAGCCCAGGCACCAACCACTCTAATGCGTGCACAGGCAATTGAGGCAGCATGGCGGCAGGTACGGTCAATGTAACGCCATCATCGTCTGCATTGGGATCAAAGTGATAACTCACCGGATAAGCCACCCCGGCAAGTGTTAAATGGTCAGGGTACTGCGCTTGGGTGACATCGGCGGCGTCACGCGCTTTCAGCGCATCCAGATCAAAATTCAACAGCGCAGGCGTCTGGCGTTCAGCCTGCTTACGCCAGTGCTCGAAGCCTTTACCATTGACAATGTCGTCTGGAATACGCGCGTCGTAAAACGCAAACAACGCCTCTTCATCGACCAGAATATCACGGCGGCGGGCGCGGTCTTCAAGCGCCTCCACTTCGTCAATGAGTGCGCGGTTATGAGCAAAAAACGCGCCCTGAGTCGTAAACTCGCCTTCCACCAGCGCACGACGGATAAACAGCTCGCGCGATTCTTTGGGGGCAATTGGCCCATAGTGCACACGCCGACGCGCGACAATAGGCAGGCCAAACAGCGTTACTTGCTCAAAAGCAACGACCTGCGCACGCTTTTGTTCCCAATGAGGCTCGCTATAGCTGCGTTTCACCAAGTGCTGAGCCTGCGGTTCGATCCACTGGGGATCGATCTTGGCAACGGTGCGTGCATACAGTTTTGTGGTTTCAATCAGCTCAAATGCCATTAGCCATTTGGGCGATTTTTTGGCGAGCCCCGAGCCGGGGTGAATCATGAATTTACGATTACGTGCGCCCAGGTACTCGCGATTTTCCACTACCGTGCCCAGGTTAGACAAAAGGCCTGAAAGAAGCGCCTGGTGTAACTTACCTGAGGTCTTGCGTCTGGCCTGACGCGCCTGCTCTTCGCTCTCCTCGTCATTGCGCGGTAGCGGAGCGGGAACATCGATCTGCATATCGCGCAGCAACTGCCTAAGCTGACGGAACGTATCGTGCCATTCACGCATGCGCAGATAATTAATATAGTGCTCGCGACACCAGCGGCGCAGCTGATTGCCGGATAATGCTTCGCGGGCATTCTCAATGCCATGCCACAAGTTGAGCAGCGCGACAAAATCCGAATCCGGGTCGTGCCAACGCTGGTGCGCCTGATCGGCAGCCTGGCGTTTATCGGCCGGACGGTCTCGCGGGTCCTGAATGGCAAGCGCGGACACCACCACCAGCACATCACGCAGGCTACCGCGCTCCGCACCTGCTAACACCATCCGTGCCAAGCGCGGGTCGATGGGCAGTTTCGCTAACTTTCGCCCCAACTCGCTCAGGTGATGCTTTTCGTTGACCGCGCCCAGCTCAAACAATAGCCGAAAACCATCTTTTACAAAGCGGCTGTCCGGTGGGTCTACAAAGGGGAACGCTTCAATATCACCCAGTTTTAGCGCCAGCATCGACAGAATGACCGAGGCTAAATTGGTCCGCTGAATTTCAGGATCAGTAAAGGCTGGACGCGAGACGAAGTCCTCTTCGTCGTAAAGACGAATACACACCCCTTCTGCCACCCTACCGCAGCGCCCCTTGCGCTGATTGGCACTGGCCTGGCTTACCGGCTCAATCGGTAGGCGCTGAATTTTTGCCCGATAGCTGTAGCGGCTAATCCGGACAAGCCCCGGGTCCACCACATAACGAATGCCGGGCACCGTCAACGAGGTTTCCGCAACGTTAGTGGCCAACACAATGCGCCTTCCACGGTGGGCAGAAAAAACCCGGTTCTGCTCCTCATTGGAGAGACGTGCGTACAGCGGCAGTATTTCCGTCCCTTGCAAATCAGCCCGGCGTAACGTATCGGCTGTTTCACGAATTTCTCGCTCGCCTGGCAAAAATACCAGAACATCCCGGGGGCCATGTAGCCAGCCTTTTTCGCGCTCGATGGCTTCGATTTCGAGAACGGCGTGCAAAATCCCTTCTTGTAAGGTGCGATCCTCTTCATCTTCTTCATCACGCACCAAAGGGCGATAATGCACGTCGACCGGATACGTACGTCCTGATACCTCAACGACGGGTGCGGATGCTTTAGGCGTACCGAAATGCGCGGCAAAACGATCAACATCAATGGTTGCCGAGGTAATAATCACTTTAAGGTCAGGACGTTTAGGCAACAGCCTTTTTAAATAGCCCAGCAGAAAATCGATGTTCAGGCTACGTTCATGAGCTTCATCAATAATGATGGTGTCGTAGCGCAGCAACAAGGGATCGTGCTGGGTTTCAGCCAGCAAGATACCATCGGTCATTAGCTTCACTAACGTGGTGGGGCTACTTTGATCCGTAAAACGTACCTGATAGCCCACCTGCTCACCAAGCGGCACCTCAAGCTCTTCGGCCAGCCGCCCGGCAACACTGCGCGCCGCTAAACGCCGCGGCTGTGTATGACCGATAAGTCCTTTACGTCCACGGCCTAACTCCAGGCACATTTTGGGGAGCTGAGTCGTTTTGCCCGACCCGGTCTCCCCCGCCACTACCACCACCTGATGGTCACGAAGGGCGTTTAAAATATCTTCCCGACGCTCAACCACCGGCAACTCAGCCGGATAGTTAAAGGTCACCTTCAACGCCTCGCGCTGGTTAAACACTTGCTGTGCCCGGTGAATATCGCGCTCCACCTCGTGCAAACCGTGACCAATCGGCTTGTTGTCGCGCAGGCGACGCGCCAGCCCTGCTACGCGCCGCTCAAGGCGCTGGGCATCACGCAGCATAACGTTGCTTATGGTTTCATTAAGCGTAGCCAAGCGTTGATTATCGGTAAGATCAGAAGGCATATCGGTGGTCACGTTAGGCTCAGTTTCCATTCGTTATTGAAAAGCAGATGTACCAATGGATATCGGTAGGGCAAATAACTATTCGGCCCGCTACGCGAGCGGGCCGAATATTGTAACGCTTTCACCAACGCGACGCCTAACCAGTGGCGTAATCGCTCATCAGTGCGTTATCTATTTTCGTCACTATAGACGCTTCCTCTAACTATCTGCCTCACTGGCCGCAGGCTTATTTTCATCGCGCAGTTCACGACGCAATACTTTGCCCACATTGGTTTTGGGCAGTTCATCACGAAACTCGATGAACCTGGGCACTTTATAGCCGGTAAGTTCTTTTTTGCACCAGCTGCGCAGCGTTTCGGCATCCAACTGACTGTTTTTGGAGACGACAAACAGCTTGATGACTTCACCTGCGTCGTCGTCCGGCACACCGACTACCGCCGCTTCGATAATATCCGGATGGGCGGCGACCACGTCTTCCACCTCATTGGGGTAGACGTTAAAGCCCGACACCAGAATCATATCCTTCTTGCGGTCAACGATACGGATGTAGCCGTCATCCTGAAGCACGGCGATATCACCGGTATGGAACCAGCCGCCCTCATCGATGGAGTTACGGGTTTCATCGTCGCGCTGCCAGTATCCCTTCATCACTTGAGGGCCCTGCACGCAAAGCTCGCCCGGCTCGCCCAGAGCCACATCATTGCCATCAGCATCCACTACTTTTACCGAGGTGCCTGCAACGGGCTTACCGATCGTACCCAACTGAATAGCATCGGTTGGGTTAAAGCTCACAATTGGCGAGGTTTCTGTCAATCCATACCCCTCAGCAACTGGGCAACCTGTCGTTTGCTCCCAACGCTGGGCGGCTGCCTTGGTTAGTGCCATACCACCAGAAATAGTCAGCTTTAGATGGGAAAAATCGAGCTGCTTAAAGTCGTCACGATTACACAGCGCATTGAACAGCGTATTTAAGCCAATAAACGCTGTGAACTTTAGCCCTTTAAGCTCTTTTATAAAACTGTCCAGATCACGGGGGTTGGTAATCAGCAGCGAATGATTGCCCGACTCCATTAAAAACAGGCAGTTCACTGTAAAGGTGTAGATGTGATAAACCGGCAGTGGCGCTATTACTAACTCCTCGCCCACGTTTAGATGCGTACCAATAGCGGCACGCGCCTGCAGCATATTAGCAATCAAGTTACGGTGGGTTAGCATCGCCCCTTTTGGCAGGCCGGTTGTACCGCCGGTGTACTGCAGCGCGGCCAAATCATCCTGTTCTCGGCTTACCTCAGTGTGATTTAAAGAAGCGCCCTTCTTCAAAACATCACGAAAGCTTAACGCGGTGGGCAGCGAGTAGGCAGGCACCATCTTTTTCACATGCTTCACGACCGCATTAATCAACCACCGTTTGGGCAGGCCGTGCAGGTCTCCCAACTCGGTGACCAGCACATGTTTGATATCGGTTTTATCAACGACGTTTTCAAGCTTTTTAGCCATATTGGCTAATATCAACACAGCCTTGGCACCAGAATCCTTAAACTGGTGGGTCATCTCCCGCTCGGTGTAAAGCGGGTTGGTATTTACCACGACCAGACCTGCCCGCATGGCGCCAAACACCGCCACGGGGAATTGCAAGACATTGGGCAGTTGAATGGCGATCCGGTCGCCCGGCTTCAAATCAGTCTCGTGCTGAAGCCAAGCGGCAAAGTCTGCTGAAAGACGGTCAAGATCAGCAAAAGTAAGCGTTTTGCCCATGCAGCTAAAAGCAGGCTTTTGCTGATACCGGCTTACTGCCGCGTGAAAAACATCTGTGACAGAGTTGTACTTATCCAACCCTTCAAGCGCTGGGCCGCGTAAAATAGGCGCTGTGGCGTGTTCGCTCATGGGCAATCTCCGCTATCCATGTCGATGTTATAACCGACCTTGTTATTGTCGCGAGGCAAGAGGGCCAACGATATACGACCCCAGACATGCTGTAAAACGATCGATTGAAACTTGTGTTTCAACTTTAGCCGATAAAGGGCCGAGCTCTTAACTTTCCTCCTAACCTTCCTCCCATCTTTTCTAAATGTCTACGTAACAATGTAGCGTAATGGGCAGTTCTTATGGACAGTTCTTATAGACAGTTCTTATGGCCAGTTCTTATGGACAAGCCCTTATGGACAGTAACGCGCCTCGATTTCTCCTTCACGCCACACTAAAAGCTCGCCGGGCACCATGGTGCACCAGGCTTCATTGTGGGTTAGCGGCTCGGTGGCTATAACAGAAACCACATCATTGGGTGTCGTGTGCTCGGCAAAATTAACCGTAAGTTCGGCATCAGAAAGCTCGGCATCACCAAAGGGTGCTCGCCGGGTAATATGCGCAAGCTTCGTCGAGCAGTAGGTATAGAGATACTGACCATCGGACAGCAACAAGTTAAACACGCCCAAAGCACGTAGCTGTTCACATCGTGCATGCAGCGTCTCCCATAAAGATTCAGGCGATGCCGGGGCCGTTGGAAAAGCGTCTCGCAGTTGACCCATTAGCCAACAAAAAGCATGTTCGCTATCGGTATTGCCAACCGGCGTGTACACCCCCAACGGTAAGTGCTGCCATTCGCTTAGCTGACCATTGTGCGCATAGCACCAAGGGCGGCCCCACATTTCACGCGTAAAAGGGTGAGTATTCGCCAGGCGCACACCGCCAACGTTTGCTTGGCGGATATGGCTAATCACTACGTTTGATTTAATCGGGTAGTCGCAGATTAGCCGTGCGATGGGCGAGTTGACAGAAGGATGCGGGTCACGAAACTCGCGGTACCCGCCCTCTTCATAAAAAGCGATACCCCACCCGTCGCGGTGCGGCCCAGTGCCGCCACCACGATGTAAAAAGCCTGAAAAACTAAAGCAGATATCGGTCGGGACGTTAGCGCTCATCCCCAACAGCTCACACATAACCGCGCCTCCTTCCGCTTTTCATTATCTGCATTAACCAATAACCGGTTCGCGACGACGCGTAGGCTGTGGGTCTTCAGCTTCCTCCTGTTTCACGCGCTTGGCGGGCGGCGCACTTGGCGGCCGACGCCACCACCAGAGAGCGATGCCTATCGCTGCGCCGATAGCAATCCCAGCGACCAGGCACAACAGGCTGCCACGCAGCGCATTAACGTTATGCTCAAGAAAACCAACCGCGGCCACCATCGCCGCAGGCGCCCAACCGGTATAGAACTCACCCTCTTCTACTAGCGGTAGACGAAACATCGCTGGCGTCCACATGGCGCCCGCCATTCCCCACGTCACCACCAGGCGCGGCAAACGCGGTAGAAACGCCACCGCAAAATAGATGGCAATGACGACCAGCAGCGAAATACCGTAATAACTTAGCCACAGCTGTGACATTGAACCTGTAAACAGCATAATACCCCTCATGTGGGTGCATGCACCCGACGTTAATTTCCCGCTATGGTACCTATCAATTTATGAAAGCACAGCCAGACACGCTCGCAGGCTCACCCGTCGCGCGCTATTATCGCGCTAATGATCCCAAATGGCACTGGTTGGAAGCACGAGATTCGCCTGATGTTAGCGCATTTTTAGAAGCCGCCAACCAGCAGCAGGCCCAATGGTTTGCACCGCTGGCTCCGCTGGCCGAAACGCTCTATAAAAGCCATCTTGCGCGCCGTGAGCTTGCCGTCACCAGCCTTGAGACAGCGCTTGACCACTTTACGTTCTGGAGCGAGACCGGCGCCGACGATGATTACCCTCACTGGTGGCGTTTCCCAAACGGGCAACCGGCACAGCGTGAATGTTTTTTTGATGTTCAAGCCCGTGCTGCGGATGAAGAATTTTATGACATGGGCGATATGGCACTCTCTCCTGACGAGCAGTGGCTCGCCTGGACAGAGGACACACAAGGAGACGAGCGCTACACGCTTTGGATAAAATCGCTGCCCAGCGGCGAGCCTGTCTCTCTGCTCAGCGATATTGGTGCGGGCTTATGTTGGGCTGAAGACCAGACAGCAAGCTCGGCAACTCTCTTTTTTACTCGATTTGATGCAACCCAACGCCCTGACAGTATTTGGCAAGTATCGCTCCCTTTTAACGCACCTGCACAGCACTCAGCGCCTACTCTGGTGCTGCGTGAAAAGGACCCTGAGTTTTGGCTGGGCATTGGCAAAACCCGCTCGCGCCAGTGGTTACTGATCGAAAGCGGCTCGAAAGATACCAACGAGATTTACGCGCTGCCCGCGCATCGGCCATCGGCCGTGCCACTCTGTGTGCAGCCCCGTCAATCCGGCGTTGAGTACACGATTGATCACCGGCCAGGCACCTTTTACCGCGTCCATAACCAGACAAGCGCGCATTTTCAGCTCGACTTCCTGGACGAACCAGCCCTGGGCAACCCTGAAGCACGCTGGCAGCCGCTTATTGCGCCGCGCGATGACACCACACTGGAAGGTATTGATGCGTTTTCCTGGGGGCTGATTATCGCAGAGCGCGACCATACCCAAGCGCAGGTAGTGCTGCGTCGCTGGGTGTTGGATGCACAGCATCATCGCTTGGTTGACGACTACCTTAGCCTGCCAGAGCAACCTTGTTCCCAATCACTTGAAGATGCGCCGCATTTTGACACCCAGGAATTACGCTTACGCGAGGAGTCCTTTACACAGCCCCCCAGCTGGTTTGCGCTTGATCTTGCCAATGGCGAGCGAACACTCCTTAAGCGCGTTCCCGTTTATGGTGGTTTAACACCGGAGCAGTTGGTAAGCCGCCGAATATGGGCCACCAGCGCAGATGGCGAGCAAGTACCGGTCTCTATCGTAATGCGTGCGGACCTGGTCGGCGAGCCATTACCCACGCTACTTTATGGCTACGGTGCTTACGGGGAAGCGCTTGACCCGTGGTTTTCTATTGCCCGCCTGGAGTTGCTTGAACGCGGCGCCGCGTTTGCAGTTGCCCATGTGCGCGGCGGTGGCGAGCGGGGTGAACCCTGGTACTTGCAGGGTAAAATGGCGCACAAAGAGAATAGCTTTAACGACTTTCTGGCCGCGCGGGATGCGCTGGTGGAGTGCGGAGTAAGTGATCCTGCGCGAGTAGTCGCTTACGGCGCCAGCGCTGGCGGTTTATTGGTCGGCACGTGTGTTAATCGTGCTCCCAAGGCTTTTTGTGCCGCTGTGCTTGATGTGCCGTTTTTGGATGTCTTACGCACGATGCAAAACCCCGAACTTCCCCTAACCACCGCTGAGTACAGCGAATGGGGAAACCCCGAAACACCCGAAGTGGCCGAACGCATTCGTCACTACTCGCCCATGGACAATATAACGGCCCAAGAGTATCCCGCGCTTTGGATTGAAGGCAGTTGGTTTGATACACGGGTGAGCTACTGGGAGCCTGCCAAATATTACGCGCAAGTCACCCAACAGCAGCTAGGCAGCGCCCCTGTTTTGATGCATACCGATATGAGCAGCGGGCATGGCGGTGCATCCGGCCGATTTAAAGCGTGGCAAGATACCGCTAGGCAGGACGCGTTTATCCTTTGGGCATTGGGGTTAGCCGCCGATTTCAAGGATAGCGCCATCTAAGCAGCCCACTGCTTTAAACCTCCCACCGTTAGGCAGCCTTCGCGCTGCCTTTTATTTTTTTGAAAATACTTTCCACAAAAACCATTTTGCTTCATACTCAACTTTAGTCGAATGCTTTTACCTTTACTATTGGAGCAAGCAATGAAGCACCAGGACCACTTCCCAACCATTTGGGACATGCCGCTTAAGCAACCGTCCGCCAAGCCGAATAAAAACAGAGCAGCTAAAAACAGAGCGGCTCAACCATCCTTGTTCAAAGGCATAATGCTTGCCTTAAGAAATATAGCCAAGCACAAGCCCGTCGCCTAACGATCACGTCAGGCTGGATATTTGTGTGGACCGGCTTAATGTCGTCAAAAAGGAGAGGGCTGGGGCTGCCACTTGCAGGATGGTTACTTACATGGGCAGTACAGCAATAATGTGGGATTCAAGTTCTCGTTCAGGCACATCATCCTGAGAGACCGCAAAGCTACGCACGCTGATGCCTTTACGGTGCACGCGCTCGGCATCATTACTCAGCAGCGGATGCCAGCCAGCTAACTTCCGCCCTTCGGATACTCGGCGATACGCGCACGAAGCGGGCAGCCAGGTAAACTCTTTTACCAGTGCAGGCGTCAGTTGGGTGCAGTCAGGCACACTATCAAAGCGATTCGGGTAATCACTGCATTGGCAGCTTTGAATATCCAGCAGGCGGCAGGCGACGTTCAAGACAGCCAGCTCCTGCGTTTCATCATCATGTAGCTTTAACAGGCAACACTGCCCGCAGCCATCGCAAAGTGCCTCCCACTCTTGCGGGGTAAGCTCTTCCAGCGTGTAACGCTCCCAAAAGCGCTCGCGCATTCCGGTTTCCATCCTTACTCCTCTTGCGGGTTATACGCGTAATTTACAGCCCCATCGCTGCTTAACGTGGCGCTTAACGCTGGCCATAGCGAATGATAATCCGCTTCCAGTAAACGATAGTCGCTTTGCAGCCAAGGGATGAGTTCAGCAAGCCGATTTGGTCCTGACAAGCGCTGACCAAGACCCGCAACTGCCTTGCAGGTAAAATCAAAATCGGCGTAATTTCTTAGCCAATCGTGCTTGATCATAAAGGGCATCATCCCCTCCAGCCGATTGGGCGCCGGTCTCGCTGACAACAGGCGATAACAGCGCTCTACCATTTGCTGCTGCTCAAGCAAGCCGGCCTTATCTCGCGCTAAAAAATGATCCCACACAATATCCAGCGCAATACCAGCGTAGCGTCGCTTACCTGCAGGCGCCCGATGTTTCGCATTTAGCACGCTTGGATGCTGGTCGACCCAGGCATCCACTTTACGGTGATGCTGTATGCCGCTCGCGACATCCGCTGGCCAATCACCCAGATGGCTACCTTTAACACCATCGGCAATCAGGTTGCCGTAAAGAAAATCATCACTCCCTTCACAGGCAAGCCAGGCATGGGCCAGGAAATTCACGGTAGCGGCTACTGCGCCGCATCGCGCGCGTTTAATTGCGCGCGATGTACATCAAGCAAGTAATCCTCTTTTGCAGGCGGCATCTGCAGATAAAAACCCTGCTCATCAATAGCGGCTATAACGTCATCCACATTTACTCGGGCCAGTTTTTTATCGGCGGTGAGAATCATGGTGAATACCGCGACGGGCTTTCCAAACGTTGCGAGCAGCGCCTCAGGAACGGGCGTGAGCCCTTTGCGCTTATCAACGTATAAATACATTTCATCTTTTCGCGAGCTTTTAAAAATCTCACAAAGCAGCTTGTCACTCATTTAGACAACTCCTTTAATGCCTGCTCAAGCTCATCGGCCAAACATTCGCCCCGCCATCCTTGTGGCAGAGTTAAAGGCTGGCTTGCCATGTCCTGCATGACCAACGCCTCAATATCACGGCGGCGCATCAACACTTCAGACGCCATGCCAAGCCCGGCCGCTTTCGTGTTAATAACGGATTTTAGGGCTTTGAAACGTTGTTTAAAGGCGGGCTGCATCGGGTCCGGCCAGCGCGCCAACAGCTCATTTTCGTCGCAGTGCTGGGCCTTTTTAACCATTGCCAATAGCGTGTCGCCCTCTTTTTTGACCAACGCTGGCTTAAAGCCTTCCACCTCGGCCAACTCATAGCGATTTTTCGGCATGGCGTCAGCAGCTGCAAACAGCAACTTGTCACTAATAAGCCAATTGCGCGGCAAATTACGCCGCCGTGTTTCGCCTTCCCGCCAAATGGTCATCAGCCGATAAGCCTCTAATTGGCGCGGATCAAGCCGCCATAGCTGACGGTGACGGGCGTACCACTGGCCATCCGCTTCAACGCTGCGCCCGGCCTGTTCGATCAAACTGGCACACTCTTCATGCAGCCATTGGCCGCGGCCTAACCCTTCCAGTCGTTCAGCCTGATGCGCCCATACTTGAAGCAGGTAAATAACATCCAACGCCGCATAGTCACACTGAGAGGGCGTCAAAGGCCGCTCTAGCCAGTTGGAGCGCGTCTCCTCTTTGGGCAGCGTTTCGCCTATCCAAAACTCCACCAGCTTTTGATACCCCATCGAGGGCACTTCACCGAGAAACCCTTGAGCAACCTGCGTATCCACCAATGGCGTTGGTAACACCCCGGCCCAATGCTGAAAAACTTCTAAATCTTCACTACACGCATGCAGCAGTTTAATGGCGCTATTTTGCAGTAACTGCCGAAAGGCAGGCGTGCAGGACGTGGCCAGCGGGTCAACCAAGTACGCAACGTCCCCGGCAGCAAATTGAATTAATGCAGGGACGGGGAAAAACGTGTTTTCACGGAAAAACTCTGTATCCAGCGCGATGACAGGGGCGTTGGCCACTTGTGCGCAGGCCGCATCAAGCGCCTCGGGGCTGTCAATCCACTGGTATACGGGGGAGGCTAGAGAAGACAAAGCATACTTCCAGGTTGCTACAACCGCGATTGCGCTTGCAATGTTGATGGGTTAATCGCTGGTAAAGGGCTGTCGGCCATTAAACGCACGGCTTAAGGTACCGCCATCGACATACTCAAGCTCACCACCCATAGGAACACCATAAGCTAAACGTGAAAACTTCACGCCGTAGTGGGCCAATTGAGCGGCGATATAGTGCGCGGTTGCTTCACCTTCGACGGTTGGGTTGGTCGCCAGTACAATTTCTTCGATATGGCCTTCTGCTACACGCGTTTCCAACTGCTCAAGCCCAATCGCGTCAGGACCGATACCATCCAAAGGCGACAAGTGCCCATGAAGCACAAAATAGCGGCCCTGAAAGCCACCCGCTTCCTCAATCGCCAGCTGATCAGCGGGTGACTCAACCACACACAATAAGGCATCGTCGCGGCGAGGCGTTTCGCATATCGCGCAAATATCAGCTTCGGTCAGCGTGCGACAGCGCTGACAGTAGCCGACCTCGTCAATCGCTTTTTGAATGACCGAAGCAAGACGCTGACCGCCTGCCCGCTCACGCTCAAGCAAATGCATTGCCATACGCTGGGCCGTCTTCGGCCCAACCCCTGGCAACACACGAAACGCATCCATCAGTTGTTCAATAAGAGGAGAAAATCGCATTACTTAGAACGGCATCTTGAAACCAGGCGGCAGGTTCAATCCAGCCGTTGCTTCTTCCATCCGAGCTTTAGAGTTTGTTTCAACTTTACGTACAGCATCATTCACCGCGGCGGCTAAAAGATCTTCAAGCAGCTCTTTATCTTCTTCCATTACGCTTGGATCGATGCTGACCTGACTCACGTCATGGCGTCCGTTCATGGTGACTTTAACCATGCCTGCGCCGGCTTCACCGTATACTTCTGACTGAGCGGCTTCTTCCTGAATGCGCTGCATTTTTTCCTGCATCTCTTGGGCTTGCTTCATCAAGTTGCCCATTCCACCTTTCAACATGGTGTGCTCTCCTGGCTAATTAAAGACGGGGTTGTTAAAAAACGAGTATCCGGTGCAATGCTAACGCTTGGCGGCCGCGGGCTTGACGGTTGATTCTATCAGCGTCGCACCAAACGCCTGCTGTAACTTCTGTATATTGGGATCGTGGTTCAAGAGATCAACAGCCTGCGCATGCTGCTCTTGATTCAACCGCTCTTCACGCTGACGCGGTGTCTCACTCTGTGTCGACAGCTCGGCCACCACGAATTCGACCCGGCGCGGCACCCCTTGTTCACTTAATGCGCGCTCGATGCGCGTTTTATGAATCTCTGCCTGCATGGCCGCCTGACTTGGATCCAGGCGCAGCGTCAACGTATTGCCATCGTCGCTCTCCAGCAGACAGTTCGCCGCCAAACTGCGCGTTAAGCCGCCCAAGCCTAAAGAATCAAAGCATAGCAGCCATTTTGCATGGTCCAGCACTTCATTGCCGACGTCAGCGATGGGCGCTGTCTGCCCAGGGGCTGGCACGGCTTCTGACTCAGAGGTTGATACCGGCGCTGAAGCCAACACAGCCTCTGAAGCGGGTGCTTTGCGAACACTTGGCGAAGGCACTTCCGCTTGGCCGCTTTCATGTGCTTCGGCTTGCTCTACGTCATCAAGTGACCATGGCGGCGGCATTGGGCTATCCGCAGAAGGCACCTCGTTACCGCCTACCTTAAAGCCCGTTGAATCCATTTGCATAGCAGGACTATCGCCAGGTGCTTCCCCTTCAACACGTGTATCAGACGCTGGCTGCTGGGCATGTTTTTTTTCGAGCTCTGCTTGCGGCGTGTCTATATAGTCTGTGTCTGCCTTTGGCTGATCCCCAGTCCCTGGTACGGGAGCAGCGGGTAAA
Organism: Halomonas citrativorans; assembly: GCF_014898005.1. Taxonomy (NCBI): domain Bacteria; kingdom Pseudomonadati; phylum Pseudomonadota; class Gammaproteobacteria; order Oceanospirillales; family Halomonadaceae; genus Halomonas; species Halomonas citrativorans. The sequence continues at coordinate 31,379 of NZ_JABUYX010000017.1, read as the reverse complement.
GAGCTAACCGCAGACGCGGCAGACGCTTCGGGCTCTGGTTGAACATAATTGCTGGCCGAGGCTGAAGCAGGTGGCTGAGGCGCCGTACTGGCTGGCGCTGCGCCCTGCCCCATGCTTTGACTGCCCTCCGACCCTGTTGGCTCAGCACGCAGCGGTAGCGGCGTGCGGGGCGGCTTGGGCACGCCCTGCGGCCGGAACGCCAGCATGCGCAGTAGCGTCATTTCCAGCGCACTGCGCAAGTCAGGCGCGTGTGCCATATCGCCTCGGCCTTGAAGCCCTATCTGGTAGTAGAGCTGAATATCTTCAGCGGTAAAGCGGCTGGCGAGCTGTAAAATAGCCTCTCGATCACCATGACTGTTATTCACGGCGTCCGGCACCATTTGGGCAACGGCGAGACGGTGCAAAATAGCCGACAGCTCGTCTAGCACGGCAGCAAAATCAGGGCCCTGTTCTGCCAACTGTGCTACTTCAGCCAGCAGTTGCTGCACATCTACATCCGCCAGCGCGCTTACCAGCGCTAAAATATGCCGGTGATCCAGGGTTCCCAGCATCGCCGCTACATCGGCATGACGGACGGCGCCCTGCCCAAAGGCAATCGCCTGGTCGGTCAGGCTCATGGCATCACGCATTGAGCCTTCAGCTGCTTTGCCTAATAGCCATAGCGCGCTTTCATCGAAGGCCACGCCCTCTTCACCCAGTACATAGGTGAGATGCTCAACAACTCGCTCAGGCGGCATGTGTTTAAGCGTGAACTGAAGGCAGCGCGACAGCACCGTTGCAGGCAGCTTTTGCGGATCAGTAGTGGCAAGCAGAAACTTAACGTGAGGAGGCGGCTCTTCCAGCGTTTTCAATAGCGCGTTAAAACTGCTGGTTGAAAGCATGTGCACCTCATCAATCAGGTACACCTTGTAACGCCCCTGGGTGGGCGCGTACTGCACGTTATCCAGTAATTCGCGGGTATCTTCTACCTTGGTGCGCGACGCCGCATCGACTTCGATCAAGTCGACAAAACGCCCTTCATCAATGGCTACGCAGCTATCGCACTGACCACACGGTGTTGAGGTAATGCCCTCATCGCCGCGCCCGTTAGCTGTGCAGTTCAAGCATTTGGCCAATATGCGGGCAAGTGTGGTTTTACCGACACCGCGGGTGCCGGTAAATAAATAGGCGTGGTGAAGACGCCCCTGGTCAAGCGCATTGACCAAGGCGCGCTGAACATGGGCCTGACCCACGAGTTCGTGGAATGTACGTGGTCGCCACTTGCGGGCCAGAACCTGATAGCTCATTGAGCAATACTTCCTTCGGCGGGCTGTCCTGATGATGCATCTTTCAATAACAGCAGGTGCCACAATGCGTGATAAAACGCCATTCTAGCGGCTACGCCGCAGCCCGCCAACCGCCCGAGCGAGGAACTCGGGCGTTATCGTTAGGCGTTATCTGCACCGTCTTCCGCACCTGCCCGCTGGGCAGCTTCTTTAACCAGCTTTTCGAGCTCGCCGTTTTGATGCATTTCCACGACGATATCGCAGCCACCGACCAGCTCACCTTCAACCCACAGCTGCGGGAAAGTAGGCCAATTGGCGATTTTAGGCAGCTCAGCACGGATATCCGGGTTATCCAAAATATTAACGAACGCAAAGCGCTCACCGCAGTTCATCAAGGCCTGGACCGTCTGGGCTGAGAAGCCACACTGCGGCAGCTGAGGCGAGCCTTTCATGTAAAGCAAAATGGGATTTTCGCTAATTTGACGCTGAATATTTTCGGCTGTTGTGCTCATAAAAGTACTCCTTAAGTAAAGAACTAGCGCAACGAAGGTCAGTATACGCACGAAATAAACCGTAGATCACCCAGGCGCCTGACGCCTGCCTTAATACCTGAGTACGGTACTCGGCCTTAATCTTTGGAGGCCATTCTACGCGTGCCGTTCGCGTTGCGCATCCCCCGCCGCCTCGCTAGGATGGTGTTTTTACGCGGAGAGAAGCAACCATGGCGACACGCCATTTCCTTACCCTGCTGGATTTGACGCCTGATGAACTGAGTTATTTGATTCAGCGTGCCATTAAAATTAAAACAGATCTTAAAGCCAACGGGCCGGAGTATGCGCCGCTGGCGAACCGAACGCTGGCGATGATCTTTGAAAAATCGTCGACACGTACACGCGTATCGTTTGAAACCGGCATGGCGCAATTTGGCGGGCACGCGCTGTTCTTATCTCCGCGCGACACTCAGTTAGGGCGCGGCGAGCCAATCGAAGACACCGCTCGCGTGCTTTCCGAGATGGTCGATGCCGTTATGATCCGCACCTTCTCTCATGCGGGCCTTGAAACCTATGCCAGCGCCAGCAGCGTTCCCGTCATTAACGCGTTAAGCGATGACTATCACCCCTGCCAGCTACTGGCCGATGTGATGACCTGGACCGAGCTACGCGGAAGCGTTAAGGGCCGCACCGCCGTCTGGATTGGCGACGGCAACAACATGTGTCACTCGTGGATTAACGCGGCGCGCCAGTTTGATTTCCATCTTCGCATTTGCTGCCCGAAAGGCTACGAACCACGCGCCGACATCATGGAGGCCGCTGGGGATCATGTCACACTAATGCACGACCCGCAGGCAGCCATTCAGGGCGTAGACCTGGTGACCACCGATGTTTGGGCGTCCATGGGTCAAGAGGAAGAGCAGGCCAAGCGTGAAGCGGATTTTTCCGGCTTCCAGGTCACAGAAACCATGCTGGATCAGGCGCAAAGCGATGTACTGTTCTTACACTGTCTGCCTGCACACCGTGGCGAAGAGATCAGCCATACGCTGCTTGATGACCCCCGCGCAGTGGTGTGGCAAGAAGCTGGAAACCGCTTGCACGCGCAAAAGGCGTTAATCGAGTTTTTACTGCTTGGCCAGGTTAGCGAATAAACCCGCATCAATAGCCACCAAAGAACCCTGTTTGGTGGCTATTGATATTGATGTTTTGCATCAGATGGCGAGTTTTAGGCAACTATCACCCAAGAGCCATTGATACACACATACGAAAAAGCCTCGCTATGAATAGCGAGGCTTTTTCGATTAATTCTGGTGGAGCCTAGCGGGATCGAACCGCTGACCTCAACACTGCCAGTGTTGCGCTCTCCCAGCTGAGCTAAGGCCCCAATGCCGTCGCCCTTACGGACTAAGCGAGGCGCATGCTATTATGAAACCGGACCAAGGTCAAGAACCCATTCAAATACGCATTTGCTAATTCTACTTTATAGTCAGCTGTGGCACTCTATGGGTCAGCGTCAGAGGCTACCTTCTGAGCCCACTATGTTTCCACGCAGGAGCCAGCCCCCTTGATCAACGTTCTAATCGCCGATGATCATCATCTGGTAAGAACCAGTATTGCTCATCTGCTAAATGAAGAGAGCGATATCAAAATTGTCGGTGAGGTCGACGATGGCGAAAGCGCAGTCACCCAGTGCCGTCATTTAAAACCGGACATTGTCCTGATGGACATACGCATGCCGGGGATAGGCGGGCTGGAAGCAACGCGCCGCATCCATCGTACGATGGAAGATATCAAGGTACTGATCTTAACGGCGCACATGGAAGACAGCGTACTACGCCGCATGTTGGAGGCTGGCGCATCAGGGTTTTTAAGCAAGGGCGCCGGCGCAACAGAAATGACCGATGCGATCCGCCAGGTATTTCATGGTCGTCGCTACGTCAGCCAAGAGATAGCCCAGCGCTTGGCCTTGTCTCACTTTACTAACGAAGACAACCCGTTTAGCCATCTCTCCCATCGCGAGCTACAAATTGCATTAATGATCGTCAACTGTCAGCGCGTTCAGGATATTTCTGACCGCTTGCATTTGAGTCCCAAAACCGTGAATACATACCGCTATCGGCTATTTGATAAACTTCAGGTGGCCACCGATGTCGAACTGACACACCTGGCACTACGTCATGGGCTAGTGGATGGCTTTGACGCCAGTCAGGGATAAACCTAACATCCTTAGCCACTCCTCGGCGTTCGATACGGTGCAATGACATTTAATGCAAAACAGTTTTTAAGCTCGGTAAGCACCTCCCCCGGCGTTTACCGTATGCTTGATGAACACAGCGATACGCTCTATGTAGGCAAAGCGAAACGCTTAAAAGCCCGCCTTGCCAGCTATTTTCGTGGCCAGCTGAACACTAAAACGCAGGCGATGGTGGCACGGATTGCGGATATTCAAATCACCGTAACCCGCAGCGAAACCGAGGCACTGCTCCTTGAGCAAACCCTGATCAAGGAGCTTCGCCCACCCTACAATATTTTATTACGGGATGATAAGTCCTACCCGTTTATCTTCGTCACCGACCGCCACAACTATCCCAGACTTGAATATAAACGCGCACGTCAACGGCGTGACGACGGCCGCTATTTGGGCCCCTATCCCAGCAGCGGCGCGGTACGCGAAAGCCTGTCACTCATGCAAAAAATCTTCCGCATTCGCAACTGCGAAGACAGTGTTTTTGCCCATCGCTCTCGTCCGTGCCTACAGCATCAAATCCAGCGCTGTAGCGCTCCTTGCGTAGACTACATTGCAGAAGAGGATTACCGCCGCGACGTTGAACACGCCGTTATGTGTCTGGAAGGCAAAAGTGAGCACGTAACCCAAGCGCTGACCGAGGCGATGGAAGCCGCCAGCCAAGACCTGGATTTTGAGGAGGCTGCCCGCTTCCGTGACCAGATACAGCAATTACGCCAGCTACAGCAGCGCCAGTTTGTCGATAACCAGAACGGCGATGCCGATATTTTCGCGCTCGCCCAACGGCCAGGCGCGCTAGGCGTTTCGGTGTTAAGCGTTCGCGATGGGCGCATGCTCGGCGCCCGCCACCATGCGCCCAAAAACGGTCTAGACCTTTCCCCAGAAACCCTACTGACCGAGGTGGTGAGCCAGTACTATTTTGGCCAGCCGCATAACGTGCCCAGTGAAGTCATTACCAGCCATGCGCTGGATGACAGCGACCTGATTGCCGAGGCGCTCACACAGCAAGCGGGCAAGCGTATTCGTGTGACAAGCCAGGTACGCGGGCATCGCGCCCAGTGGCAGCAACTGGCGATGACCAATGCTGAGCAGCAGTTAGCGTCTCAATTGGCGAACCATACGCAGCTCACCCAACGCTTTGCAGCGCTTCAGAAAGCACTGGGCCTTGAATCCATGCCCGAACGGCTTGAGTGTTTCGATATCAGCCATAGCCAGGGTGAAGCCACCGTGGCCTCCTGCGTGGTCTTTGACCATCAAGGACCGCGCAAGAGCGACTATCGCCATTTCCGCATAGAAGGCGTGGCGGCGGGCGATGATTACGCCGCCATGCAGCAAGCGCTGACGCGAAGGCTGAAACGCGTAGAAAGCGGCGAAGCCATCGCCCCGGATATTGTGATTGTCGATGGCGGCAAAGGTCAGCTTAATATGGCCCGAGAGGTGCTCAACCAACTCGGCATTACCACGATCATTTTGCTAGGCGTTGCCAAAGGCACCACACGCAAAGCCGGGCTTGAGACACTCTTTTTGGAAACATCGGATAACCCACTTCCCTTGGATCCCGCGTCCCCTGCTCTGCACTTAATTCAGCATATCCGGGATGAATCGCACCGTTTTGCAATTGCAGGCCACCGAGCCCAGCGCGACAAGGCCAGGCGCACTTCTACTCTGCAAGACATTCCCGGCATTGGTCCTAAACGGCGCCGTGAGTTGTTACGTTTTTTTGGCGGATTGCAAGGTGTGCAGAAAGCGAGCCGCGCCGAGCTGGCAAGAGTCCCTGGCATTAGCGCCGCACTTGCAGAGAGTATTTATTTGGCCCTGAATGGATAAACCACCATTGGGCATAGATGCTAGTCGCTAAGGCGGATAGAATAGCCTTTACTACATTTCGAATTTAATGACTCTCCGGTAAGGATCGCCAGTCGCGATGAATATACCCAACGTACTTACACTGGCAAGAGTTGCCTTTATTCCCTTGCTCGTTGTGCTGTTCTACTTGCCTTTTAATTGGAGCATGCCGCTGGCGGCTGGCCTTTTTGCGCTAGCCTCGATGACCGATTGGCTAGATGGCTATTTGGCCCGCCGCTGGAATCAGTCAACACCCTTTGGCGCTTTCTTAGACCCAGTGGCCGACAAACTAATGGTCGTTGTGGCACTCGCGCTGCTGATTGAGCGCTACGACACACTCATTCTGACCTTGCCTGCGCTTGTCATTATTGGCCGTGAAATCGTCATATCGGCCCTGCGCGAATGGATGGCAGAAATGGGCAAGCGGGGTTTGGTCGCGGTTTCCTGGATAGGCAAGCTTAAAACCACGCTCCAGATGGTGGCCCTGCTGATCCTTTTGGCGCTGCCGCCCACACACGAGATCGCCCTACTGGGTGTGGTAGTGCTGTACGTCGCTGCGGCCTTAACGCTTTGGTCCATGATCCAATATTTAAAGGCTGCCTGGCCGCACCTTAGCCGCTCCATGTAAGCAGTTGATTCCTCGAAGGGGATGTTTGCATCATTGATGATTGACAACCGCTCAACGATGCGTATAATTCGCCCTCGAGTCGAGCGGGAATAGCTCAGTGGTAGAGCATCGCCTTGCCAAGGCGAGGGTCGAGAGTTCGAATCTCTTTTCCCGCTCCAACTTGGATTGTGCGGCAAGCAGGTTAGGTCGAGAGCTGGAACGCCAGCCCGGTCGAATCTATCTTCCCACTCCATCGACTCTTTAGGCTGGATGGCAGAGTGGTTATGCAGCGGACTGCAACTCCGTGTACGCCGGTTCGATTCCGACTCCAGCCTCCACTTTTGTGTTAAGTGCAACGATACACCAATTGCACTGCCCGGATGGCGAAATTGGTAGACGCAAGAGACTTAAAATCTCTCGGAGGTAACTCCGTGCCGGTTCAAGTCCGGCTCCGGGCACCATTGTTTTTATCTCCCCTTATGACTTTATTATCTGCGAGATCATTTTGATCGACGCGGATTTTTTTGCGTCCATACATCGTCAACGACTAATGACTACGCGATGCGCTTACCTTTTATGCGCCATAGCGCCAGATAGCAAAAACAAGGAGCGGGCCGCATGAGCACGCCAACAACGGATGTATTAATTATTGGCGGCGGCGTCGCCGGGTTAACCCTCGCCCTGGACATTGCCGACCACCTGTCGGTGACGCTGGTAAATCCAGCCCACAATGATAAAGGCGCCAGCCGATGGGCCCAGGGTGGCATTGCAGCGGTGCTCTCCCCCGAAGACAACCTGGAAGCGCATATTCGTGACACACTTGTCGCTGGTGACGGGTTATGTGATGAGCAGGCTGTACGTTTTACCGTTACCCACGGCCCGACGGCTATCCAATGGTTAATTGATCAAGGGGTACACTTTACCCCGGACCCCGCCCCTGACGCTTGCTACCCGTATCACCTGACCCGTGAAGGCGGCCATAACGCCCGGCGTATTATTCATGCTGACGATGCCACGGGACGCGCCGTTGTAGATACCCTGCAAGACAAAGTCGCCGCGCATGCCAATATTACCCTGCGCCGCGATATCACTATTTTAGGGTTACTCCAAAACTGCCACGGGCACTGCACAGGTGCCTATGGCATCGATACAGAGCGACAACGGCAAACACTCACCGCGACTTACACCACGCTAGCCACCGGGGGCGCTAGCGGCCTTTATCGCCATACCACAACCCCTACCCCCGGTAGCGGCGAAGGCATGATGATGGCTGCGGAGCTTGGCGCGCGATTAATGAATCTGGAGTTTCAGCAGTTTCACCCGACCAGCCTGTATGATCCTGACGGCCCCGCGTTTTTAATTAGCGAAGCCGTACGTGGCGAAGGTGGTTACTTGCTCAATGAAGCCGGTGAGCGGTTTATGCCAGCCATTGATCCTCGCGCAGAACTTGCTCCCAGGGACGTTGTTGCGCGAGCCATCGATGCTCAAATTCAGCAAAGCACCCAAGGGCACGTATGGCTGGATATCCGCCACCTTGGTGAAAAAGCCATTCACCACCACTTCCCAACCATTTTGGCACACTGCGCCTCACGCGGGATTGATATCATCCAGCAACCGATCCCCGTCGTCCCCGCCGCCCACTATAGCTGCGGGGGCATTGCCACCGATCATCAGGGCGCGACAGGCATACCGGGGCTTTATGCAGTCGGTGAAGCTGCCTGTACCGGCCTACATGGTGCCAACCGCATGGCCAGCAACTCACTGCTGGAGTGTCTGGTGTATGCGCGTAGCTGTGCAAGCGCGCTTCGAGAACAACATCTCAACGAATGGCACGCGCCGCCCATTACGCCCCTACCACCGTCCGCCCGGTTATTAAGCGTTGAAGAGCAGGACCTACTGGCTCAATGGCGCCACGAGCTACGAACCACGATGAGCCAACAGGTGTCGATTGTACGTAGCAACTCAGGATTGGCTGCCGCCCATGAGCAGTTGGCGTTATTGGATAAGCGTTTGGAACGCTTAGGAGCCGGCCAGTTTCAACCTGAGTACATGCAGTTACGTCAAGCAATCAGGCTGGCTCAGCTAACCGTTATCGCCGCATTGAAACGGCATGAATCACGCGGGTTACATTACTCTATGGATTGGCCGTCTCACCTTCCCGCCCCTGCGATTTCTTGTTTAACGCTAGCGGATTTAATGCCCGGCACGGTGGTATAAGCGGCGCAACAAACGGTGATGATGACGAGAGAAACTATCGGGCCACAGCCAGAGCCGCTGTGGCCCCACCCACAAGCCCACCAACCAAGGCCCCAGGTAATCACAGCGAACCACCACTTCATCGCTCAGCTCTCCATAGGGCTTTCGCCAACGGCCATAAATAGCCGTATCACGCTTGCTTAGATAAAGCACGCCATGGACTTGCCTATGGAGAGTACGCCACAGCAAAAGGCTGATGACAAAGGTAATGCCGCTGCCCACCCAAAGCCCCAATACCCAGTAGCTCAACGAACAGAGCCCCATCGCCAAACCCGAGTGAAGCAGGCCTGCCGTTTTAGAGGGTACGATAGGCAGAATTATCGGTGTTTTCTGCATGCTCAACGATCATTTTCACCATATGCTTTAACGCTGGGTCTTCAGGCCATTCACGGTGCATGAGCCAAACAAACAAGTCCTGGTCTTCTTCTTCAATTAGGCGCTGATAAGTCAACTGCTCCTCTTCGCTAAGTGTGTCAAAGCGTTTTTCTAAAAACGGGATCAGCAACAGATCAAGCTCCCACATACCGCGACGCGAATGCCAGTAGAGTCGCTTACGTAGCACGGCTGCTGGGGATGTATCGTCGTTCAAGGTCAGCCTCTTTCATTGGTAAAAATGAAGCGTCAGTATACCTAAGCTAAAGGGTCGCGCCAGCGCCAAGCTTCGCCTATGCTGTTATTCAGTCTAGTACCTTGTTTTATCTGAATTGTTTAATATCAATTTGCACAGTATGCTGAATTCGAGGTTATCAAGGTCAGCCGCTATTATTAACGGCAGCCTTCACCGTTTACAGGGAGCCAACCGATGACAAAATCTGAACTAATCGAACAAATCGCGATGCGTCAACCGGAGCTATCCGCCAAAGAAGTCGAGACGGCGGTACGTATTATACTGGATGATATGACGGACGCTCTTTCCAGCGGCGGTCGTGTGGAAATACGTGGCTTTGGCAGTTTCTCACTGCATTTCCGTGAGCCGCGTACTGGCCGTAACCCCAAAACGGGCGATCCGGTCGAGCTGGACGGTAAATATGTACCGCACTTTAAGCCCGGCAAAGAGCTGCGCGAACAGGTAGATGCCAGCCGTGCGCTGGGTTACTAACACAGAGCCCGAAGCCGCCATACTTTGATAATCTGTGACTGTGGGATGACGTCGCGCCAAGACTCATACACAATAGGGTCATACTGCGAACGTCACTGACTAGGAAACTCTCATGCGTTGGATTAAAGGGCTGATTCTCGCCATTATTTTGCTGGTTGTTCTACTGGTAGGCATCTTGTTTGCCGTCAACAATCAGCAAACCATTGCCTTGAATCTGATCTGGGTTGAACTCCCCCCCATCACACTCTCGGTATGGCTGCTGGCGACATTAACGTTTGGCGTCATACTCGGCATGCTCGCAATGATGGGGGTATACGTACGATTGAAAGCACGTCTTGCACGCAGCGAGCGCCATAACAAACAGCAGCGCAAAGAGCTTGATCGTTTACGCACCCAGGAGTTTAAGGAACTAGCGTAAATGCATGATGTCATGCTGCTAGGGCTAATATTGGTAGCGATTGCCATAGGCTTCGGGCTAGGCATTCGATACGCTGCCCAGCACCACCGGCGAGCGCCAACAGCGCCGCCTTCTCAACTGTCGCGCGAATATTTCGTTGGGTTAAATTACCTGCTGAATGAGCAACCCGATGAAGCCATTAACACGTTTATCAGTGCACTTGATGTTAATAGCGATACGGTAGATACCCATATCGCGCTGGGTAAGCTCTTTCGCACGCGTGGCGAGGCAGACAAAGCCGTCAGTATTCACCAAAACCTGCTTGCACGCCCGGCCCTATCGCATGGCACCAACGAACGCATCCAGCTTGAGCTTGCGCGCGATTTTATAGCGCTAGGTGTTCATGACCGTGCCCAGAGACTGCTGCACTCGCTGCTTGAGCAATCCACCGACGATGATCGCCGCTATGCGGCCAAGCAGCTACTGGTGGATCTTCTGGAGCGCGAAAAGGAGTGGCAAACCGCTTTAGAGGTAATCCAGCCCCTGCTAAAGCAGCACCCAGGTATGCGGCGCCCAGCGTCACACTGGCTATGTGAGCTGGCCATAGAAGAGATTCAACAATCCAGCCGTGCGCTCGCGAAAAAGCATCTAAAAAAAGCCTTGCTGCTGGATGAACGTTGCATTCGCGCCACACTACTGTTGGCGGATCTTGAGATGGATAACGGCCACTATGGCCGCGCGATAGAACGTCTTGACCATATTCCTGAACAGGATGCCGCGCATATCCCAACCATGCTGCCAACCCTTCAGCGGGCCTATGCGCGTAACGACGATATAGCAGGTCTGGAGAAGCACTTATACCGTCTACTGGGCCAGGCACCTTACACCAGCGTTATCGTGATGCTCGGCGAGCTTATTCACCAGCGGGATGGCGTGGATACCGCCATTGAGTTAACCGGAAACTGGCTACGTGATGCGCCGAGCCTTGGCGGGTTGGACTATCTGCTGGATCTGTATGTCGAAAGCCAGAAGCTAAGTGGAAGAGCGGCGCCGGACACTCGCTTATCACTGCTTAAATACCACACGGATGCGCTTTTAAAAGATCGTCCACGCCATCAATGCAGGCGCTGTGGTTTTACAAGTGATGCCCTTGCCTGGCAGTGCCCCAGCTGCCGCCGCTGGGGCACTACCAAGCCGATTACCGGCGTAGAGGGCGAGTAAGCAAACCCGCACACATATCGTGCTACTGAAGCTCTGCTTCGATAGCCGCCAGCGCCGCCATGGGGTCAGACGCCTGAGTAACAGGCCGCCCTATCACCAAATGTGTACTCCCTGCCTGCATCGCTTCGCTCGGCGTCATAATACGCTGCTGATCGTTAGCGGCGGCAAAACTCGGCCGAATACCAGGCGTTACTTTTAAAAACGACTCACCACACACGGCCTTTAAATGTGACGCCTCTTGGGCTGAGCATACAACGCCGTGCAGGCCGCTTTGCTGGGTCAACAGCGCCAAGCGCTCCACCTGTTCGGCGGGTGAAACGTTTAACCCCACTTCGCACAGGTCGCTTTCCTGGAGGCTGGTTAATACGGTAACAGCGATAAGGTGCGTGTCTAAACCTTGACTAACCAAACGCTCGGCGGCTGCTTCCATCATCTTGCGGCCACCGCTGGCGTGCACATTCACCATCCAGACGCCTTGCTCTGCTGCGGCCTGAACAGCCCCCGCCACCGTATTGGGAATATCATGAAACTTGAGGTCAAGGAACACGTCGAACCCGCGCCCATGCAGCGCTTCAAGGATAGCCGGGCCGCTGCGGGTATAAAGCTCTTTACCTACTTTTAAACGACACCGGGCGGGGTCTAGCTGGTCCGCCATGCACAAGGCGGCGTCAAGTGACGGGTAATCAAGCGCGATAATCAACGGGGATTCAGACACAACACTACTCCATACGCATTTTTAAGCATTATATCAGTCCAACACGACCCGCTTGTAAGCTATTTGCTAACCAGTACAAGCGAAAATCCTACAAACAGTGTCCTACATCACTGACAACAATAGGATAGCGAACGCGTTAAGTTAGTTAAGGCACCCGTTAGCACAGTGCCTGGTTATGCTACTTTTCTTTATCGACAAGAAGGAACAATACGCGTAATGAACATGACATTAAAAAGCTTGTTTGCCGCCCTGTTACTTAGTTTAAGTCTGGGATTATCCAGTAGCGCACTGGCTCAAGCCGTCGCGCCTATCAATGTTAATACCGCCAACGCCGAGCTGTTGAGCGAGCTTCCCGGCATTGGGCCAAGCCGCGCTACCGCCATTATCGAAGAGCGTGATACCAAGGGAGAATTTGCAAGTATTGATGATTTAACGCGCGTCAGCGGCATCGGCGCAGCAACCGTAGATCGCATGCGCGACCAAATCGTACTCGAAGACTAAGCCCTGCAGTAAGCCTTGCGACATAGCAGGATTACTATTGCCCGGCGGCAGCACAGCTGCTGTTTGCCGGGCAAGTGTTTATCACATACCCAACATTGAAAAGCTCACCTAACGACTCCTCTCTCTTCCGCATTACTGCCCGTGACCTCGTGACTAGGCAAACTTTTAAATCATCCAAAGTGACATGAATTGATCCACCGGCATTGCTTCAAGCGTCGCTTGGTTACCGCAGAGCTGGCTAATCTTTTCGCAGCGAAATGCAGGGAAACGGGTGGCGAGATGGCGCTCAAACTTATCGACCAATAGCGGCATTCCCTCTTCTCGACGTCGCTGATGGCCTATCGGATACTCCACTGCAACTTTGTCTGTTGCACTACCATCACGGAAAAAGACCTGTACCGCATTCGCGATAGAGCGCTTCTGCGGGTCGTGGTAATCCGCTGAATAGTCGCTATTCTCCTCGACCACCATTTTGTCGCGCAGTACATCAATTAGCGGATGAGCCGCATGAAAGCTGTCTTCATAGTGCTCGGCGGTAAGCGAGCCAAAGATAAGCGGCACGGCCGTCATGTATTGCAGGCAGTGATCGCGGTCAGCGGGGTTAGCCAACGCTCCGGTTTTGGAAATTATCCGAATCGCTGAATCATGTGTGGTAACCACAACGCGCTCAATATCAGCCAAGCGCTCTTTTACCTGAGCGTGCAGAAGCACGGCCGCTTCGCAGGCGGTTTGAGCATGGAACTCCGCCGGGAAAGCAATTTTGAATAAAATGTTTTCCATAACATAGCACCCAAACTCACGCTGAAAACGCAGGCGCCGCTCTGCTTCAGGTTTAAGGCTCAGGTCTTTATTACTATGGCTAAAGGACACATCGTAAACCCCCCATTGCGGTGCGCTGAGCGCGCTGGGAATACCCATCTCGCCGCGTAATGCCATATCTGCCAGACGAACGCCTCGGGAAGTGGCATCGCCAGCCGCCCAGCTTTTGCGCGACCCGGCATTGGGTGCATGTCGGTAGGTGCGCAAGCTCTGGCCGTCTACCCACGCATGGGAAAGCGCGGCCAGCAACTGCTCGCGCGTAGCGCCCATTAGCTTGGCAACCACCGCCGTCGAAGCCACTTTCACCAACAGTACATGATCCAGCCCCACCCTGTTGAAGCTGTTTTCCAGGGCCAGCACTCCCTGAATTTCATGCGCCATGATCATGGCGTTCAACACATCACGCATCGTCAGTGGCGCATCCCCCTGGGCAACCCGCTTTTGCGACAGGTGATCGGCAACCGCCAGGATGCCACCCAGGTTGTCAGAAGGATGCCCCCACTCGGCGGCAAGCCAGGTATCGTTATAATCCAGCCAGCGGATAGTTGCGCCGATATCCCAGGCCGCTTTTACCGGGTCAAGGCGTAGCGAAGTGCCCGGCACACGCGCCCCAAATGGAACCAGGGTACCTTCTACCAGCGGGCCAAGATGCTTGGTGCACTCTGGAAAACGCAGCGCCAGAAGCCCACAGCCCAACGTATCCATTAAGCAGTAACGAGCCGTAGACAGTGCCGCCGGCGAGGGAGTATCAAAGCTCAGCACATAATCAGCGATTAGCTGTAGCTCATCATCGTATTCTGGCCGCTCGTTTATCTCCGCTGTGACATTCATGGAGTCGCCTCCCGATCAATGCAGTGAGTTAAAAGCTGTCGCCTGGTACGCGTACCGCACCTTCCATTAGCACGCGTGCGCTGCGGCTCATAATGGCCTGATCAATCTGCCAGTGCCCGTCAACCAGGTTGGCCTCTGCGCCAACGCGCAAACTGCCTGACGGGTGGCCAAACGTAACGGACTGACGCTTTCCGCCCCCGGCCGCCAAATTAACCAGCGTACCGTCTATCGCAGCGGCAGCAGCAATTGCCACGGCGGCAGTGCCCATCATGGCGTGATGCAATTTACCCATGGAAAACGCCCGCACCACCAGATCGATATTGTCAGCGTTAACGGTCTGACCGCTCGAGGAAACATAATCAGCTGGCGGCCCAACAAACGCTACCTTGGGCGTATGTTGGCGGCTCGCAGCCTCACTGACATCCCCTATCAACCCCATACGTACAGCACCATGGGCACGGATAGTCTCAAACATGCTTAATGCTTTACCGTCGCCATTGATGGCGTTTTGCAGCTCGGTACCGCGGTAACCAATATCAGCGGCATTAATAAACACCGTGGGGATACCTGCATTGATAAGGGTAGCTTTCAGAACCCCCACACCCGGCACATTCAGGTCATCCACCAGGTTGCCGGTGGGAAAAGTCGCCCCCTCGCCGTCAGCCGGGTCCATAAAGGCCACGGGAATCTCGGCGGCGGGAAAGGTCACGCCATCCAACTCGAAATCGCCGGTCTCCTGAACCTCCCCATTCACGATGGGCACCTGCGATACGATAGTTTTCTGGATATTGACCTGCCAGATTCTCACCTCGACCACACCGTTTTCAGGCAGACGTGCCGGATCAACCAGCCCGTTCGCTACGGCAAATGGGCCTACCGCCGCCGAAAGATTGCCGCAGTTGCCGCTCCAATCCACGTAGGGCTTATCGATGGATACTTGGCCAAACACATAGTCCACATCGTGATCAGGCGAATGGCTTTTGGAAAGAATGACCGTTTTACTGGTGCTTGAGGTCGCGCCGCCCATACCGTCAATCTGTTTTTCGTACGGGTCGGGGCTTCCAATCACACGCAGCAGCAGCTTGTCACGCGCCTCTCCCGGCACCTGAGCAGCCTGGGGTAAATCGCTTAATTTAAAAAACACGCCTTTGCTGGTGCCGCCACGCATATAGGTGGCGGGGATTTTTATTTGCGGCACATGGCGGGCGTTGGCGACATCAGTCATCTTGTTCACTCCGAAAAATAACCCGGCACTTACGCAGCCGTTGACTCGAGGAAGTCCTGGGCAAAGCGCTGCAGCACACCACCGGCGGCGTAAATTGATACTTCCTCGGCGGTATCCAGGCGGCATTTGACCGCTACGCGCTCGCTGCCCCCGTTTTGACGATGGATCACCAGCGTAAGCATCGCGCCCGGCGAAACAGCCCCCTCAATATCAAAGGTTTCGGTGCCATCCAGGCCTAATGTCGTGCGCGTGGTTCCCGGCTCAAACTCTAGCGGCATTACGCCCATACCAATCAGGTTTGTGCGATGAATACGCTCAAACCCTTCAGCAGCAATGGCTTCCACACCCGCGAGCGCCACCCCTTTGGCAGCCCAGTCTCTTGATGAGCCTTGGCCATAATCGGCGCCAGCAATAATGATCAGCGGCTGCTTACGCGCCATGTAGGTTTCGATAGCTTCCCACATGCGGGTCACTTCCCCTTCAGGTTCGACCCGCGCCAGCGATCCCTGAACGACATTGCCTTCTTCATCGCGGACCATTTCGTTAAACAGCTTGGGATTGGCAAAGGTAGCGCGCTGGGCGGTGAGGTGATCACCGCGATGAGTCGCATAGGAGTTGAAGTCCTCCTCCGGCAGGCCCATTTTCGCCAGGTACTCACCCGCCGCGCTGTTAAGCTGAATGGCGTTGGAAGGCGATAGGTGATCGGTGGTGATATTGTCCGGCAAGATGGCCAGCGGGCGCATGCCTTTCAAGGTACGCTCTTTCGCCATATTGCCCTCCCAGTAAGGTGGGCGACGAATGTAGGTACTCTGGGGGCGCCAGTCATATAGCGGATTAACCTGGGCACGCGCGCTTTTATCAATATCGAACATGGGGATATAGGTCTGGCGGAACTGCTCGGGCTTCACAGAGGATTTCACAATAGCGTCGATCTCTTCATCCGCTGGCCAGATATCCTTCAAGGTAACGGGATTCCCCGCCTGGTCGATCCCCAGCACGTCTTTTTCAATATCAAAGCGAATAGTGCCTGCAATGGCGTAAGCAACCACTAATGGCGGCGAGGCCAAAAAGGCCTGCTGGGCGTAGGGGTGAATCCGCCCATCAAAGTTGCGGTTACCGGAAAGCACTGCCGTGGCGTAAAGGTCCCGGTCGATAATTTCCTGCTGAATAACAGGGTCAAGCGCACCCGACATGCCGTTACAGGTGGTGCACGCATAAGCCACCACGCCAAAACCCAGATCCTCCAGCTCATTCATCAAGCCGGCTTCTTCCAGGTACATCTTGACCGTTTTAGAACCGGGCGCCAGAGATGACTTTACCCAGGGTTTACGCAACAAGCCGAGCCGGTTGGCGTTGCGCGCAATTAACCCAGCCGCCACCATATTGCGCGGGTTGGACGTATTGGTGCAGCTGGTAATGGCGGCGATAATAACGGCGCCATCAGGCATTTTGCCCGCTTTCTCTTCTTCGCGCGCAGCATCGAGCCCTACCGCAATACCGCGCTGAGCCAGCTCGGAGGTCGGCAGGTGCGCATGTGGGTTGGAAGGCCCTGCCAACGTCCGCGCAACCGATGAAAGATCAAAGCTCAGCACCCGCTCGTACTCAACCTGTGTCAGGCTGTCCGCCCAAAGGCCGGTGTGCTTGGCATAGGTCTCTACCAGCGCCACCTGCTCATCTTCACGACCGGTGAGCTTCAAGTAATCGATGGTTTGGCTATCGATATAGAACATCGCCGCCGTCGCACCGTACTCGGGCGTCATGTTCGAAATCGTGGCGCGATCACCGACCGTCAGCGCATCGGCGCCTTCGCCATAAAATTCCAGATAGGCACCGACCACGCGCTCTTTACGCAGAAACTCGGTGATCGCCAGCACCATATCGGTGCCCGTGATTCCTGGCTGCAGCTTACCGGCCAGCTCTACCCCGACGATATCCGGCAAGCGCATCATGGAAGCGCGCCCAAGCATGACGCTTTCAGCCTCCAGGCCACCCACGCCGACTGAAATAACCCCGAGCGCGTCCACCATGGGGGTATGGCTATCGGTGCCCACGCAGGTATCAGGATAAGCAATGCCGTCCCGGTTCTGCACTACCGGCGACATTTTCTCCAGATTGATCTGGTGCATGATGCCGTTGCCAGGCGGGATAACATCAACGTTTTCAAAAGCCGTTTTGGTCCAGTTGATAAAGTGGAAGCGGTCATCGTTGCGCCGGTCTTCAATGGCGCGATTTTTTTCAAAAGCCCCCTCTTCAAAACCCGGATGCTCTACCGCCAACGAGTGGTCAACAATCAGTTGGGTGGGGACAACGGGATTGACCTTGGCCGGGTCACCGCCCTTCTCAGCGATGGCATCGCGCAGCCCGGCCAAATCAACCAGCGCCGTCTGGCCTAGAATATCGTGGCATACCACCCGCGCAGGATACCAAGGGAAGTCCAGGTCGCATCGGCGTTCAATGAGCTGCTTAAGGGCATCGGTGAGAAGCTCAGGATCACAGCGGCGTACCAATTGCTCTGCCAGCACGCGTGATGTGTAAGGGAGCGTGGCGTAGGCTCCTGGCTGAATATCCTCAACGGCTTGGCGCGCATTAAAGTAATCAAGCTCGGTGCCTGGCAGTGGCTGACGATATTGGCTATTCATAGCAAGCAAACTCATGAAAAGGGAGCTAAAAAAACGCCCGGCAAGCAAGCTGCCGGGCCGCACGCTGATTAATCACGCGCCTCAATGGGGACCCATTCGCTTTTTTCAGGACCGATGTAGTCGGCGCTGGGACGGATAATCCGGTTATTGGCGCGCTGTTCAAAGACATGTGCGGCCCACCCCGTTAGCCGGGACATGACAAAAATTGGTGTGAACAGCTTGGTGGGGATATCCATAAAGTGATAGGCGCTGGCATGGAAGAAGTCTGCGTTACAGAACAGCTTTTTCTCACGCCACATCACTTCTTCGACCCTTTCAGATACGGGATAAAGCACCGTATCGCCTACGTCATCGGCAAGCTTTTTGGCCCACTGCTTGATGATCTCGTTGCGTGGATCAGACTCGCGATAAATCGCGTGGCCAAATCCCATAATTTTATCTTTGCGCTCAAGCATGCCCATGATCTGGCTTTCCGCTTCTTCTGGCGATTTCCAGTTTTCGATCATCGCCATGGCCGCTTCATTGGCACCGCCATGCAGCGGGCCACGCAGCGAACCGATGGCGCCGGTGACGCAAGAGTGCATATCAGAAAGCGTTGAGGCACACACCCGGGCGGTAAAGGTCGACGCATTAAACTCATGCTCAGCATATAAAATAAGCGATACGTTCATCACTCGCGCATGGAGCTCAGAGGCCGGCTCGCCACGCAGTAGATGCAAGAAATGCCCGCCAACCGATTCAGCGTCGGTTTGGGTGTCAATCCGCACTCCGTCATGAGAGTAGCGATACCAGTAGCAAATGATCGAAGGCAACACGGCCAACAGACGATCGGCAACGTCCTGCTGCTCGTCAAAACTCTCTTCGGTTTCCAGATTGCCCAGCATGGAGGTTCCAGTACGCATAACATCCATCGGGTGAGCATCTTTCGGAATTTGCTCAAGCACCGTTTTCAGCGCATCGGGCAACCCACGCAAGCCCTTTAATTTGCGGATGTAATCGTCAAGCTCTGCCTGATTGGGCAATTTACCTTTCAAGAGCAGGTACGCTACTTCTTCAAATTTAGCCTTTTCAGCCAGCTCTTTGATATCAAAGCCACGGTACGTTAGGCCCGAGCCAGTCTTTCCAACAGTACACAAGGCGGTAGTTCCCGCACTTTGTCCACGCAGCCCTGCTCCCGCTAGCGGTTTATCAGCCATGACGAGTCTCCTGGTGTGCTTATCGTTGTACCTATCATTAATTGCAGATGACAGTGTTGTCGTGCGCGCCTCATTGCGGCTCTTCACCCTTTTCGGCGAATAACGCATCCAGTTTCTGCTCGAAATCGTGATAGTTGAGGAAATCGTAGAGTTCATCGCGCGTCTGCATGGTGTTAACGACTTCTTTTTGATGGCCGTTATCCAGAATGCTTTGATAGACATTCAGGGCAGCAGCGTTCATCGCTCGAAACGCAGAGAGCGGGTAAAGCACCATGCGACAACCAACCTCGCCAAGCTCGGCTTGAGTAAAGAGCGGCGTCGCACCAAACTCAGTGATATTGGCCAGAATCGGGGCATCCACTCGCTCGCAGAATGCCTGGTAATCAGAAAGGGTGTATACGGCTTCAGCAAAGATGGCATCCGCACCGGCTTCAACGCAGGCATTGGCGCGCTCAATAGCCGCGTCCAGGCCCTCTTTTTGAAAAGCATCGGTGCGTGCAATCAGATAAAAATCGGGATCTATTCGGGCATCGGCGGCCGCTTTAATGCGATCAACCATCTCAGCCTGGGAAACAATTGCCTTGTTGGGTCGATGACCACAACGTTTTTGCGCCACCTGGTCCTCCAGATGAACGGCGGCGACGCCAGCACGCTGCATCTCTTTCACTGTACGGGCAATATTGAACGCGCCGCCCCATCCGGTATCAATATCCACCAGCAACGGCAGGTCCGTTGCACCACAGATACGGCGCGCATCCTCGGCGACATCGTTCATGCTGGTCATCCCTAAATCAGGCAGTCCAAACGAGGCATTTGCCACCCCACCGCCGGAAAGGTAGATCGCCTGATGGCCGACACGTTCAGCCATCATCGCCGTATACGCGTTAATAGTGCCTAAAATGGCCAGCGGGCGCTGGGCGTCAAGGGCGGCTTTAAAACGGGCGCCTGGGGTGAGCGTTGACATTAGCGTGTCTCCTGAAGGGTAGTGGCCTGCCGTTCCTCGGCAGGCTCAGATGATTGCTGTTTAAGAATCGCGGCATAACGGTCGGCAACATTGGCACGCGAGGCACTGACGTGGCGGCGCATTAATAGCTCAGCAAGTTCGGCGTCGCCTGCTTCAATGGCATCCACTATCCGGTGGTGCTCAACAAAGGCACGCTGCGGGCGCGTGCCGCTAGCACTAAACTGCGTACGATAAAGGCGCACCAGGTAATACAAGTCATTGCACAGCAGGCTCATTAGCATCTTGTTGTGGCTGCCTTGCACAATGCGGTAATGAAAGTCGAGATCACCCTCACGCTGATAGTAAGCTTCACCGCGTTGTAAATCGGCCTGCCCTTCGTGCAGTGCCAGCACATCACGAAGGCCTTGTATTTCCTCTGCCGACATGTGCTCCGCTGCTAGCCTTGCGGCCATGCTTTCCAACGCTTCGCGTACATCAAACAGCTCTATCAGCTCTTTCATAGAGAGCTTAACGACGCGTGCGCCGACGTGAGGTACGCGCTCAATCAAGCGATGAGACTCTAAACGCCGCATGGCTTCGCGAAGCGGACCACGAGAAATGCCGTACGTTTTTGAAAGCCCGGGCTCAGTGATTTTGCTGCCTGGCGCCAAGACGCCACGCACAATATCGCTTTGCAGTTGATGAAATACCCGCTCGGCTAGCGTGCGCACTTCAGGCGGCGCTATTTCAAGCGACGAATCAACAGAATAAGGGGCGCTAATGGATGAACTCATGGCGAATTGTCGACAATTAGGAAAGTGTTCAAACTTTAGCTGTGCGCCTTTCTAGCGTCAACCATAGAATACTGGCGATTTTATGCATCTTTGGTTGTAAGCAAAAAGTCTACCCCTCTCGCTAGTGTCAACAATCTCGCTAAAACCGTTTGAAGCACATCGATTAGATTGCTGGTGTCAGCCTTCAACGCCCTCTAAAATGAGCAGCCTTTTACCGGCGAGGCGTTTGCTCCATGACCACGGCATTGTCGATATTTACGCTGCCCTATTCTTCTGACCCGTTAGCGCTGTTTGATTCGCTTCGCCAACGCCCAGGTGCAGTACTTTTGGATAGTGGCCGCCCCGTCGCTCAAGGGCGCTACGATATTCTGAGCAGCGACCCCTTAGCGACGCTGGAAGTGGACGCCACAGGCAAGTCAGTGCTCACGAGTGAACAGCTCAATATAGCGGCTCTACCGCCAGGCGATTGCTTTGCTCAGCAGCAGTGGCTGTTAAATCAGCTACCGCACCAGGCTACAGAGGTTGATCAACACGCCTTACATAGCGAGCTGCCCTTTATGGGCGGGCTGATAGGCTACTGGGGCTATGACCTTGGGCGCTCGCTGGCGACCCACCAACAACCTCAGGTGACTCACCTACCTCAGGCGCGCCTGGGCCTTTATGACTGGTGCATCACCCTTGACCACGTAGCAAAGCGGGCGTGGCTGGTAGCCACCGCGCAGCGTCGAGAGCAGGTTCTAGAGTGGCTAGACCAGGCGCCGCCCAAACGCCCTCCTTTTGCCTTAACCGAACCCTTTCAAGCAGAGCTTAGCCAGAGCGATTACGCTGAACGCTTCAAAGCCGTTCAGCGCTATATTCTGGCGGGCGACTGTTATCAGATTAACCTCGCCCAGCGCTTTTCTGCTGCCTACCAGGGCGATGAATGGCAGGCCTATTTACGCTTACGCAACGCCACGCCCACACCGTTTTCAGGCTTCATGGCTTGGGGCCAACAGGCCGTCCTCTCTCTTTCACCCGAGCGGTTTATCAAAAGCAATAATGGCGCGGTTGAGGCTCGTCCTATAAAAGGCACCCGACCACGGGGCGCTACGGCTGCTGAGGATCTTGCCCTGGCCAATGATCTAACCAGCAGCCTTAAAGATCGTGCTGAAAACATCATGATCGTTGATTTACTGCGCAATGACCTGGGCCGTGTATGTAAGCCGGGCAGTATCAATGTGCCCCAACTCTGCAAGCTGGAAAGCTACCCTAATGTGCATCATCTGGTGAGCGTAGTGCGCGGACAGCTCGCGTCCGGCGCCTCCCCTCTTGCCTTATTGGCGGCGGCCTTTCCCGGCGGGTCGATTACCGGTGCGCCCAAGGTTCGCGCCATGCAGATTATCGCCGAGCTTGAGCCGTGTCAGCGCAGCGTGTACTGCGGAAGCATGGGATACGTTGATATACGTGGCAGCATGGACACCTCTATTACTATTCGTACGTTAGCGGCGGATGCCGGGAGGCTTCACGTGTGGGGCGGCGGTGGGCTGGTTGCCGACTCAGCACTTGAGGAAGAGTACGTGGAGACACTGGATAAAATTCGCCATCTTATTAAGGCACTGGAATAACAGCCGCCGTACTTAAATCAAAAAGGAATATAAAAGCCAAACCAAACGGTATTGGGGGGAACGGCGGACAGTTTGATAGCCTAGCGGTATGGTTCATTAATATGACAAGGAGGCAGCATGTCCTCATCGCTAGATGCGATCAATCGTGATTTTTCCGAGAACGATTTTAGCAAGAACCCACAAGCACTTATTGAGTGGGCGTTAACACAAGGCGAAAGGGCGATCTGTACGACGAACTTTCGCCCTTTTGAAGCCGTTATTCTGCACATGGTGACACAGGTACGTCCTGACATGCCGATTGTCTGGATGGACAGTGGCTATAACACCGAAGCCACTTATCAATTCGCCGACGAGCTAATAACGCGCTTGAACCTGAACATGGTCAGCTATATACCCAAGCGGACGCGCGCGCACCGTGAAGCGCTCGAAGGCCCCATGCCGGGCATTGATGACTCGCGCCATGCGGCCTTCACCCAAGAGGTCAAAATCGAGCCGTTTGAACGTGCATTAAGTGAGATGCGCCCTGACGTATGGTTTACAGCGCTTCGTGCAGAAGACACGCCCGAACGGGCCAAAATGCAGCCCGTCAGCCGTAACAGTGATGGGCTGGTTAAAGTGGCGCCGGTGCTGCATTGGAGTGCTAAAGAGATGTATCAATATTTACAGGCGCACGACCTGCCTAACAACTTCGATTACTTCGACCCCACCAAGGTGGAGGAAAAACGCGAGTGCGGCTTGCACCTACAGCATTAAGCCTTTCTCTGAAAATCTGTCATTGAAAAACCAGGTATTGAAAGACTTGGCTCCAGGTTAGGCCACAAGCCAAACGTACGACTCACGTTGTTAGGGGCATGATGCCAGCGGTTTCGCTGGCATCATGCCCCTAACAACGTGAACGCTTAAAGCATTAGTATTTTAGTAGGTACTTGCAATCCGTACTTGTAATAAGTGCTTGTGGTAAGTACGTGTAACAAGCTATCAGTACTCGGGCAGCTCTATCCCTTCAAACAGCGCTTGTTCAAAGCGTGGGCCAGCAATGAGCGCCTCATCCACACGGTCTCGCGTCAAGTGTGGGGCAAAGCGCGCCAGGAAATCGTACATATAGCCACGCATAAACGTGCCCCGGCGAATGCCTATTTTAGTCGTTGAACTCGCAAACAGGTGGCTGGCATCCACCGCGACTAAATCCCCGTCCAACTTATCGTCTACCGCCATATGTGCCACGATCCCAACGCCCATGCCGAGCCGCACATAGGTTTTAATCACGTCGGCATCCGCCGCCGTTAGCACAACGTTAGGCGTCAAACCCTTCGCTTTAAACGCATCATCCAGCTGGGAACGACCGGTAAATCCAAAGACATACGTCACCAGCGGATGTTCTGCCAACGCTTCCAGCGTTAAAGGTCCACTCAGCGCTGCCAAGGGATGCCCTTTAGGCACCAGAATACAGCGATTCCAACGGTAACAAGGCAAGAGCACCAGATCTGTAAACAGTTCCAGCGATTCAGTGGCAATCGCAAAATCGGCCTGCCCCTCACTCACCATTTGAGCAATTTGCTTAGGCGTACCCTGCTGCATATGTAGCGCGACTTCCGGATATTTCAGTGTAAATTCACTGATAATCGGCGGAAGTGCATAGCGTGCCTGGGTGTGTGTGGTCGCAATAGATAAGCTTCCCCGCCGCTCATCGCTATGCTCCTGGGCCACCTGTTTAATATTTTCGGTAAGCTTGAGCACCTGGCCCGCCAGGTTAATAATGGACTGACCTGCTGGCGTTACCCGGGTTAGATGTTTTCCGCTACGCGCGAAAATCTCAACGCCCAGCTCATCCTCCAACAGCCGTATTTGCTTGGAAATACCAGGCTGAGAGGTAAACAGGCTTTGAGCGGTCGCCGATACATTTAGGTTGTGTCGGTTAACTTCCCAAATATAGCGAAGTTGTTGTAGCTTCATATCATCACCTCATTATCTATACCGATAGCAGGCAGGTCATCTAACGCTGGCACCGCCTATCTTGCACTCGCCACAAAGCACTATTTGGCATAAAAAAATATCCTATAATTCACTTATATTATAAGAGATAATCTCTATTAGCATCTATTAATTTTGTAATTAAGCACAAAAATAAGCGCAGATATTTGCCAGCAAACGCCGCGCCCGCTAACATCTGCCGACTTGGCGTAATGAAAGTGCGCAGGTTTAACGCGTAATGACCGTTGCTCCATTTGAGGCAACGACACTGCAAGAGCAACGCAAACGGGAGAAGCAAATGGCTAATAATGTTGACGTCACTAACGCTAATTTTGAGCAAGAAGTCCTCAACGCCGACCAGCCTGTCCTGCTAAAATTTTGGGCGCCCTGGTGTGGCCCGTGTAAAGTTATGGCACCGGTTGTCGATGAAGTGGCAGCCGAGCGCGGTGATAACTTAAAAGTGGTCAGCGTAAACGTTGACGATGCACCTGAAATTGCCGCAGAACAAGGCGTACGCGGTGTAC
The DNA here is from genome assembly GCF_014898005.1 of Halomonas citrativorans. Classification (NCBI taxonomy): domain Bacteria; kingdom Pseudomonadati; phylum Pseudomonadota; class Gammaproteobacteria; order Oceanospirillales; family Halomonadaceae; genus Halomonas; species Halomonas citrativorans. The sequence goes on along the minus strand of NZ_JABUYX010000017.1, from coordinate 6,191 downwards.
CGACCGTTATGCTGTTCAAGTCTGGTACCAAAGTCGCTTCACTGGTAGGCGCGCAATCCAAGTCTCAACTAACGCAATTCATCGACCAAAACGCTTGATGAAATTGGCCACCGCCGGCACAACCGGTGGTGGCCGTGCGGCCCCTCCTGTTAACTCTCCCCCTCTTTTAGATGCTCTTCGGGCGTAGCACTATTTTTACGTTTCCACGGTGCGCGACCTGCATCTTGCTGGCTAAGATAACGCCCCGTGCGGTGCCTCCCTGGTCCCAGAAAATGGGCAATCCAACGCGTCTGCGGATGGCTATCCAAGGCAATTTTTAGGGTCATGGTTAACACGACAGATAGCAGCATCCCCGCCGGTCCAAAAATCCACCCCCAAACAACCAGCGAAAGAAACGCCACAAACGTTGAAAGCCCTAGCGCTTGCCCCATGACACGCGGTTCAATCAGGTTACCCAGTACAAAGTTAATGACCAGGTAAGCGGACGCCAGCAGCAGCGCCTGTAGCGCGCCACCGTCCTGGGACACCAGAAGCAGCAGCACTGGAGGGATAGCCGCAAGTGCTGAGCCAATGTTAGGGATAAAGTTAAGCCCAAACGCCAGAACACCCCAAAGTAATGGGAAATCAACCCCGACAATCACACAGGAGAGCCAAATTAATACCGCCGTGGCTAGGCTAATCATTGTTTTTACGGCCAAATAGCGCTTTAGCGTTAAGCTGAATTCGCTAAATCGCTTTAAACTAGGTGCAGGGTTTTCCAAGGCACGCGAAACTTTTTGGCGAAGGTTCAGCGTTTCAAACAGCATAAAAATAACCAGCAACCCCACGATGATACTCTGCATCACCAGGTTGCCCAGTTCACCCAACAGCGTTGCCACCCAAGAAGAGCCTTCCTCATCCTCATTGAAAAAGACGGCGCTAAGCTCATCAGGGTCAATATTGAAGCCATGCATAGCGAGCGTATTAAGCAAATCCCAATAGTGCTCGTAAAGCCGCTCCTCAATATCAGGCAGCGCCGCCACAAAGGTGCTAAAACTGTTGACGACCAACACGCCAATCAGTGAAAGAAACCCCAACAACACCATCAGGGTTAAAAAAGCCGACACTCTCATGCTTAGGCCACAACGGTGTAGCCACTGCACCGGAGAGGTACACACTACCGCGATAAATACCGCCAGCAGCAAGGGTACAAGTAAATCTGCCCCCCCTTTCATTCCCGCAATAATTACCACTAATGCCGCTAGCGCCAACGTGGCATTTAAGGGGATACTTCGATAATCCTCATCCGATAATCTCGACATAGCCTCATCCTTAGCTCGTTACCCATACATAATGGCGGCAATAAAGGTATTGCACAAACCGTGCAAATAATAAGCAACTGTTTTGCGTCACCTCTTTTACGCTGAACTTTCCCTGTAGTCGCTATTCCAAACAAGCGTCTATACTTTTAATTGACGCATACCCGGCTAGTTTTCTCTACCTCAAGGAGTTTCTCTATGAGCCCAGTATCGGCACGTTTACCGCGTTTTCGTTATGGAATTTTAAGTGGCGCTCTGTTGGCGCTTCTGAGCACTCCCCTCGCCTTTGCGGCCCCGCCTGCACCGCCCAGCTTAAATGTCCAGGCACAGTCCTGGGTTGAGGTTGAACCCGACCAAGCGACGTTCACAGCGCGCCTCTGGGAAAACACGCCTGCCGTTTCTTCACTGGAAGATACCGACAGCGAAGCGTTAGGAGAAGCACGTGAACGCCTTGAGAATCGCGCCAGCGAACTGATCGAAGCCATTGAAGCCCTGGGAATTGAGCGACGCGCTATTAATGCCGGGTCGCTGAACGTTTATCCTGACCATGTCGCTGCGCCACGCAGCGAAAATGGCGACCAGGAGATGCTCCAACGCACGCGTCTTGAACGCCCGTTCAGCATAGAGCTAACCGACCTTGATCAATTGGGCGATGTGCTCAACGCGCTGATCGGGGTGGGTGTGAATGCAATGGACGGCGTCCAATTTGATTTACAGGACAGAGAAGCCGCCACCGATGAAGCGCTGGTAAAAGCACTGGAGAAAGCTCGCCACAAAGCCAACCTGATGGCCAGCACGCTGGAAACCGAACTCGGCCACGTTCAGCGTATTGAAGAGACGCAAGCGCCTATGTTTCAGCCCCGCATGATGGCCATGCGGGCTGAGAGTGATATGGCCAGTAGCGGATCACAAAGCGATTACAGCCCCGGCACCATCCGTATTGATGCCGGGGTTAACGTCGAATGGACGCTTAAAGGGCCAGACGCTCCTGACCACCAAGATAGGGACGTAGCGGCTCAGGAATAACCACCGAGCCGTCTGCCTGCTGGTGATTTTCAAGTATTGCCAGCAGGCAACGGCCAACGGCCAAGCCAGAACCATTTAACGTATGCAGGAGCTGTGGCTTTTTCACATCCGGTTGACGGAAGCGCGCCTGCATACGTCGCGCCTGAAAGTCTTCGCAGTTGGAAACAGACGAAATTTCCCGATAAGTGCTCTGACTGGGCAGCCAGACTTCCAGGTCGTAGGTCTTCGATGCTCCAAAGCCCATATCGCCCGTGCAAAGTGTCACTACCCGGTACGGCAACTCTAACGCTTGTAAGATCGCCTCTGCATGACCACGCATTTCATCCAGCGCTTCATAGCTCTTCTCTGGTTCTACAATCTGCACCATTTCCACTTTATCAAACTGATGCTGACGGATCATGCCGCGAGTATCACGCCCGTGCGAACCGGCCTCGCTACGAAAACACGGCGTGTGCGCCGTAAGCTTCATCGGCAATGCCGCTTGATCCACAATCTCATCACGCACAAAGTTGGTGAGCGGCACTTCAGAAGTAGGAATCAAGTAGTACTCGCGCTCATCATCCAGCTTGAACAGGTCTTCGCCAAACTTCGGCAGCTGGCCGGTGCCCGTTAGTGAGTCGCGATTCACCATATAGGGCACGTAGCACTCTTCATAGCCGTGCTTTTCGGTTTGGATATCCAGCATAAATTGAGCCAGCGCACGGTGCAGTCGAGCAATGGGCCCACGCATAACGGCAAAGCGGGCACCGGTCAGTTTAACGGCCAATTCAAAATCCAGATAACCGGATTTTTTGCCTAAATCGACATGATCGAGCACGTCAAAATCGAACTCACGTGGTGTACCCCAACGGTGCAGTTCAACGTTGTCTTCTTCTTTTTCACCTTCCGGCACGCTTTCATGAGGCAGGTTAGGAATACCGCTGACCGCGTCATCCCAGGCCTCTTGCACCTTGGCCAACTCACACTTGGCGTTATCCAGACGATCGCCTAAATCGCTGACTTCATCCAACAGCGGCTGGATATCTTCGCCACTGGCTTTGGCCTTGCCAATGGCTTTTGAGCGCGTATTACGCTCGCTTTGCAGTTGCTCGGTCTGCGTTTGCAATTCACGGCGGCGCGACTCCAGCGTCTGAAGCCCCTCTTTATCCAGTACAAAGCCGCGACGAGCTAGTTGTTGCGCTAGCGCGTCCAGATCACCGCGCAGCAGTTTCGGATCGAGCATGAGTTATTCCTTGGCCTGTATTCAGTTAAACACGGCGCCAAACGCCAGTATCAAAGGCCCCTATTGTAGGCAAAAGCACGGCGGGGAGCTATGGGGGCGTTATAGCAACGTGCCCGGCAACTCACATCGGCGATTAAATAACCAGAGACTGCTTCGAAGCCGCGGCTGCCCGTAAGCGCTCACTTCGCCCATTACAAGCCCCCGCCCTTCTTACTAAAAAGTGATAAAGTGCGCGCCGAATCGTAATCCTGCTATTGATCAACCGTAAATAAAACTCCAAGGAGAGAGATCCGTGAGCACATCACAAGGCGCCTTCGGCTGGTGGAGAGGCATCGCCCTCTGGAAGAAAATTCTCGCAGGTTTAGCGCTAGGGATAGCGGCGGGCGCGCTATTGGGTGAAAACGCCAGCATCTTTAAGCCACTGGGCGATATTTTTATCAACGCGATCATGATGCTGATCGTACCGCTAGTGTTCTCAACGCTGGTGGTCGGCATTACGTCGATGCGCGACCCGCAAAAAATGGGTCGCATTGGCGCCCGTACCATCGGCCTTTATCTTTTGACCACGGCCTTTGCTATCAGTATCGGGTTGCTGCTTTCGACACTGCTACAGCCTGGAGCAGGCGTTAACATCAGTTTTGATAGCGGCGTGAATGCAAACGAGGCGCCTACCCTGGCGTCCATTTTGATTAACCTGGTGCCCCGCAACCCCATTGATGCGCTGGCCAACGGCAACATTTTGCAAATTATTGTATTTGCGATTGGCTTGGGCATTTCACTGACTCTGATTGGTGAAAAGGGTGAAGCACTGGTCGTGGTGTTCGATAGCTTTGCCGAGGCAATGTACAAGCTCACGGGCATCGTCATGGCCTTTGCACCTTTTGGGGTGTTTGGCCTAATGGCGCATGTATCTGGCCAATACGGGCTGGAAATCCTGTTACCACTCGCCAAGCTGATTGGCGTGGTGTATTTAGCCTGTGCGCTGCATGTTCTGGTGATTTACTCAGGCTTTATTCGCCTGTTGGGGCGGCTTAATCCAGTGCGTTATCTCCAGGGCAGCCTCGACGCCATGATGATAGCGTTCTCCTCCGCCTCTTCGGCAGGATCACTGCCAGTATCGATTCGCTGTGCACAGAAAAACCTGGGCGTATCTGAAGGCGTTTCAAGCTTTGTACTGCCTGTGGGTGCGACCATTAATATGGATGGTACAGCGCTTTACCAAGGCGTCGTCGTACTGTTTATTGCCCAAATGCTGGGTATTGAGCTGAGCCTGGTCGACTACGGCATGATTGTCGCCACCGGCACGCTTGCTTCCATTGGCACCGCGGGCGTACCCGGTGCGGGTCTTATCATGCTCTCTATCGTGATGGCTCAAATTGGCTTACCGCTTGAGGCCATCGCCGTCGTCGCAGGCATCGACCGTATTCTCGATATGGCGCGCACCAGCGTTAACGTGGCGGGCGACATTATGGTCACCACCCTGGTAGGTAAAAGCGAAGGCGAATTGAACCTCGACGTTTATAACGCCGATAATAAAGCCTGACCGCCCGCCCCACGCCAGAATACTCTGCGACGAGACCGTTGCAGAGTATCGCGACAGCTAACCAGGAGAGCACCATGTCCCACCCCCTTGAACAGGTATTAACCGCGCTGGACCAGCTTCATAGCGAAGACCCCAAAACAGTCAACGTGGCCGATGAGCCGCTCCCCGCCGAGCTGCTTTACGCACAGCGCATGAGCAAATGGCTTGCTCACCTTAACCAGGCACCCAGCGAGTGCTTACAGATTGCTGTCCGCGCCCAGCACTTGCAGCGCTGGCAGGTAGCACGCGAAGCGTACCCTGAAGGTCGAGTAGGCTACTTAACCTGGCGGCGCGACCAGGGTATCCGCGCGGGCGACACAACTGCCCAATTAATGCGTGAAGCAGGCTATAGCACTGAGGACGCCGAGCGGGTTATCACACTCATCACCAAAAAGGGGTTGGGCCGTGATGCCGATGTACAGACACTTGAAGACTGCGCCTGCCTGGTATTTTTGGAAAACTATTTTGCCGATTTCTCGCGCAAGGTCGAACATGACCATATGGTGCGAATTATTCAAAAAACCTGGCGCAAGATGTCACCCCAAGCTCATGAATTAGCCCTGACACTGCCCATGTCACCTGCTTCTGCCGCCCTGGTAAAAGAAGCTTTGAGCTAGCATGTTTAGCGCAGGGTGCAGCCAGGCAGGCACTGAGGTAAAGTAGCGCTCTCTTTTTTTGATGCCCCGGCACTGACGGCTTGAACGATTATGATTGCATCGCTGGACTCTCGGACCGCCCCGTTTAAACGCTTGGCCTCCCACTACCTGCGCTTTCTGGAAGCCCTTAAAACACGCGGCTTCGATGGTGAGATTGCCCCTGACTATGCCCACCGTACGGTGCTGGCAACCGACAACTCGATCTATCAGCGTCTGCCCCAGGCGGCGGTGTTTCCCCGCCATGCAGAAGACCTGGAATGCCTGGCCAAACTGGCCGCTGAAGCGCCTTACCGCGAGGTAGTGTTAACGCCAAGAGGCGGCGGCACCGGCACCAACGGTCAGTCGCTTACCGATGGCATCGTGGTGGATATCTCCAGGCACATGAATCAGGTGCTGGACATTGATGT
>NZ_JABUYX010000016.1:0-73766 GCF_014898005.1 Halomonas citrativorans | reverse complement strand
CCATACCTACCGCTGTTGTGGAGCCCCTATTCTGGCCCAGCTCAGGAGACAAATTCCACACCCAACGTCGAAGAGCCAGATAAAGAGAGTGCGCTTTTTAAGGTGTCTGAAAAATAAAGAAAGCTTGATGTTGTTGGTTTGAGTCCAGCGCTTGGTATGTATGTGTAAAGAGGAAGCGTTTTTTAATCTTGTAGGAAGTGTGGGTGTTAAATGCACGCTATGCTTTAATTTGTATATAAAAAAGCCTTAGCAGAAGCTAAGGCTTTTAGAGCTAGTGTGCTTAGAACTAGTATACGAAGGCTGCTTTACGCTTCTGCTTCGTCACGTTCAAATTCAGCGGCTTCTTCAAGCGCTTCTTTTGAAGCGTTAACGCGGACATCATACTCGTTACCTTCCGCATCCCAGATCAGTTCGAGTGAATCCCACTCGATGGCGACATCTTTTTCACCCATGCCAAGGAAGCCGCCAACACCGATGATCACAGCGGTCACTTGACCACTCTCATCAATAATCAGGTCGTGGATAGTACCGATGTTCTCGTCATCTTCGACGGTGCTTTTAACATGATGGCCCTTAAGGGAGTCTGAGTAGAAAACGTTTTCTGGTACACTGGTCAGGTAGGTTGCTTCAACTTCAACGGTCGTTGATGTTGTTTCTTCGGCGCTTACATTACCTGCTGCTAGCATGAAAGCAGGAACCATTAGTGTACCAATGACGGCTGATTTGATCATTTTCATTCCTCTTTCTCCTTGATAAGGCTCAGTATCTTACGTTGGTGTCTAAATCAAACAGTTGAAGCTAACGATTCAGGACGATCCAGTTTATGAACCAGGCAGTGATACTTGAATCGCTGCCTTTCCTTAAAATGTAGAATATACATTAGGTGCCAAAGGCTTGTAGATTAGTTGCAAAGTAGGCTTTAAGCGTTGTTTGCAATTAAAAAAGCCTTGTTACGGTTGTGTGAAGCTCCGTGTTTGACACAATATCAATGTAGTCGCTGTGCTCTGTTTTTCAATAGTATTGTTAACATATTTTTTAAATATCGGATTTTTAAAGACTGTTGGCAAGGCTTTACAATCAATGGCAGGTTCGTTGTGCTAGTTAACGGAAGTTGTGTCAGGGGGCATGGAAGCCTGCCTCTTTCGAGAAGACTTCTCTGGGGTATGTATGCCGCTTTGATAGGGGTTAAGTAGCAGTTTTTGTACAAAGCCTAGCGGGCAGGGTCCAGTACGCCGCCTAGCGAAGCATTACGCCTAAACCAGCCAGCAATGCTGGAGCGAGGTTGGTGGGTGGGAAGCACCTCGTGAGGAACGGTTTCTGATAAAAAGCAGGCAAACGTTCCGGCTTCCGGTACAACACGGGCAACTTCCTTGCTGGCATCATCAGGATGATAGATCACCATTTCGCCGCCGCCATCACTTGGCCATTGAGGATTTAAATAGCCGACGGTAGAAATTACCCGGTTGGCGCGGCCGCGAAAGCTGTCCAAATGGCGCTGGTAAAAAGCGCCCGCCGGATAATGGGCAAAATGCGCTTCATACTCAAAAAGGCCTAAAAACAGCGCTTGGTTAAGCGACTGCTGTAGCTCGCTCATTGCATCAAGATAGTGGCGTTGGGCTTCACTTTGACGATCCAGCCAGTGAATAGCATCGCCGCGAATATCCTTGCGCAAATGATGCTGCTGACCTCGGCCAATCCCGGCTTCTTCAAGCGCATCATGCTCGGCCATGTGCGAAAGCTCACGGTGTAAGGCGTGGCAAAGATCAAGATTGATCGCCGCGCGCCCCACATACCAGCCTTGCTCCACCAGCGCATCAACAATCGCTACTTGTGCAGCGGGCGTTAACACGGGCGACGTGGTGAAGTTTGAAAGCATCATTTGCGTATACTCTTGGGCATCGCCGGATGGTGGTCAGCGGACAGTTGGCTGGTACGTTCAGGGCTAGTACGCTCAGGATAGTGCCGTAGTATACCCGGGGGTTGTTGATATAAGTCGATGGGCATGCCAAATCCTTCGGCTAACAACTCGACCAGCATCATCGCTGAAAGCCCCCAGATCACATGGCCATCCACGTGGTAACTAGGTACGTAGTGAGGCACGCCATCGACAGGAATGACATCCGTATGGGTACGCTGGTCCTCTAAAAAGTGGCTAAGAGGGACTTCAAAGATGGCGTCTAATTCACCGAGATCTGCGACCAAAGGCAGGTCCGGTGGAATAATGCCTACCCACGGTGTTACCCGCAGGCCATGCAGCGAAATCACATCTGAAAGTCGGCCTAGCGGCTCGACCACCGCTGGATCAAGAGCAATCTCTTCCTGAGCTTCGCGCAGCGCCGTGGCGTAAAGATCTGTATCTTCCGGCTCGCGTTTGCCGCCGGGAAACGCAACCTGACCGCTATGGGTAGTTAAGTGGCTTGCCCTGCGTGTAAACAGCAAGGTCGGCGATACGCGATCAACCACAGGAATCAGCACAGCGGCTTCGCGCATCTGACATTGATCTAGCCTTTGTGGGTTGAGCTGTTGCAGCCGTTTGCGTAGATTCTCTAACATGGGGTATCCCGTCACTTTGTCCCTTTTTACCCAGCAGTGGTTATGTGCGTCAAGCATCGATAACGAGTGCCATTTAGCCGTAGGAATATGCCATGAATTTTTGCAGCCAGTGCGGCGATAACGTACGTTTCGCGGTCCCCGAAGGTGACGACCGGCCGCGCTACCTGTGCGATGCCTGCGGTACTATTCACTACCAGAACCCGCGCATTGTCGCTGGAACGCTACCCGTCAGTGGCTCCAAAGTCTTGTTATGTAAACGTGCCATTTCACCTCGTAAAGGCTACTGGACGCTGCCTGCCGGGTATATGGAAAATGCTGAAACGACGCAACAGGCTGCCGCCCGCGAAACCCGTGAGGAAGCACATGCCGAGGTGCTCCTGGGCGACCTTTATACCCTGATTGATTTACCGCATATTAATCAGGTGTACATGATTTTTCGGGCAGAGCTTGTCGGTGGCTTTAGCGCCGGTGTTGAAAGCCTTGAGGTCGCCTTGTTTGATGAGCATGAAATTCCCTGGGATGAGATAGCCTTTCCGACCATTGAGCGGACGCTGCATCATTTCTACCGGGACCGGCTGGACCACCACTTTCCGCTACATACGGGCACGATCACATCTGAGGATCGTGAACGTTACTTTGGTAGTGCTTAAGCGAGCAAACCCTAAAGCTCGGCAAGCTGCCAAACATCATAGGCGACTTCTTCATAAGGGTGGGCAAGCTTAAGCGCGGCGATAGCCGCGTGTATGCAGGTGTCTTGGCAAACGAGCTCCACCTTAAGCTCTTCAACGTGCTCGAGTGTTCCGACTGCGCCGATATGCGGGTCAGCACCCGAAAGCGGGCGAAACTGACCGGTGCCACGGGTTTGAAAGCAGCAGGCTTCATAGTTGCCGATTCGCCCGGCGCCCGTCTCGAAAACGGCTTCTTTAACGCTTTCGGCATCGTCAGTGGGCACAAAAAATGCAAGCTTATACATGCCATACTCCTGTTAAAACGTGACTTTAAAAAATGGCACTTAAAACACAGCCTAGTGACATACCTGGTGACATAGTAGTGAACAACAGTAGTGAACAATAGTAGCGAACAGACGGCTTCTGGTCGCATGATTAGCTTTGTATGATGACGCTTTTGTGAATATGGTTATCGTCACGTTATCAATAAAGGCAGGACGCCAACCGATGGATAAATTTGAGGTGAAGTTGGACCAAGCGGCCAGAGCCGCCTGGATGTCGTATGTGGGCGGTCTAACGCAGGATGAAATCGCAAGCCAGTTGGGTGTTTCCCGGCCAGGTGTACAGCGTCTGTTGGCGTTTGCGCGTCAGGAAGGGTTGGTGAAGGTGCATATTGACCATCCTATTTCGAGCTGCATGACGCTGGGTCACACGCTGCGTGAACATTTTGGGCTGACCTTTTGCGATGTAGTGCCCGCTGAGACGGCATCTGCGGAAAGCGCCACGTATTACCTGGGCGTTGCCGGGGCAGAGCGCATCGGCAAGTTGGTTGAGCGTAGCGAGCCGTTGACGTTATCACTGGGTAGTGGACGCTCTGTGCGGGCGGCGGTAGAAGCGCTTGATCGAACGGAGCGGCCCCAGCACCGGTTTGTGTCGCTGGTGGGGAATGTCGCCCGGGATGGCTCGGCCAACCGCTACGACGCGGTGATGCTCTTGGCGGATAAAACTGGTGGCGAACGATTTCTACTCCCCGCGCCGGTGGTGGCCGAATCGATTGACGAGAAAAACGCAATGCTTTCCCAGCGCCTGTTTCAGGCTATCGCCAATGTGGCTCGGACGTCGGAAGCCGCGTTTATTGGGGTAGGGCGAATCGACCGCCAGGCGACGTTGTTCCAGGACCACTTTATCAGTGAGCGCGAGCTTGATGAATTGTTGGGTTTGGAGGCCGTGGGGGAGCTGCTCGGCTGGCCGTTAAATAGCCAAGGCGAAGTCATTGACTGCTCCATTACTCGGCGTGTGACAAGCTTGCCGCTTGAGCATTTTGGCAAGCATCTTATGGTCGCGATTGCCGGTGGCTACGATAAAGCGTTAGGCATTCATGCGGCACTACAAGGCGGCTGGTTAAAAGGCTTAATCACCGACGAAGTGGCGGCACGGCGCATTGTTGAGCGGCTACCTTCCCGCCAAGCGTAATGCGTTAAAAAGAGGCGTAATCATAAAGTCTAAGCCGCAGGGCTTTGATTTTTTTTCCTCTACGTACGATCATTTGTTCGAAACATGATCAAAATGATCAGGCGATAATAATGCCAACATTAGCCAAAGGAGAGTTATATGCGACTCGCGCGTCACTTGCCCGTCACCACCTTAGCAGCGGCCATTGCCGTGGCAGGCCATGCTCAGGCACAAACTGAAATCACGGTCGCCACCGTTAATAATAACGACATGGTGATCATGCAGAGCTTGACCGATGCGTTTGAAGAGGCGCATCCCGATATCACCCTGGACTGGGTCGTGCTGGAGGAGAACGTTCTTCGTCAGCGCATGACCACCGATATTGCCACGGGCGGCGGCCAGTTTGATGTTATGACGATTGGCGCTTATGAAGCACCGATCTGGGCGGAGCGCGAGTGGCTTGAACCCTTGAATGACCTGCCTGATGAGTACGCCGTAGACGACTTGTTGACCTCCGTACGCGACGGGCTAAGCCTTGACGGCACGCCCTACGCGCTGCCGTTTTATGCGGAAAGTTCGATGATGTACTACCGCAAAGACCTCTTCGAGGAGGCCGGGATTGAAATGCCCGAACAGCCGACCTGGAGCGAGGTACGCGATTGGGCCGAGCAGCTCCACGGTGCGCAGGAAGGAGTGGCGGGTATCTGCCTACGTGGCAAACCCGGTTGGGGTGAAAACATGGCCTTCGTCACTACGCTGGTCAATACCTACGGTGGCCGCTGGTTTGATGAAGAGTGGAACCCCGAAATCAATTCTGAGCCCTGGATGAATGCCATTGAGTTCTATGTGGACCTGCTGGGTAACTATGGTCCTCCTGGCGCCAGCTCCAACGGCTTTAATGAAAACCTGGCGCTGTTCTCACGCGGTAACTGTGCGATGTGGGTCGACGCTACCTCTGCTGCGGGCACGCTTTATGATGGTGACGAGTCGAGCGTCGCCGATAACCTCGGTTTTGCCCCGGCGCCCGTGGCTGAAACGCCAAAAGGCTCGCACTGGTTATGGACCTGGGCGCTGGCAATTCCAGCCTCCTCCGAGCATAAAGATGCCGCTAAGCAGTTTATCTCTTGGGCGACATCACAAGAGTACATTGAGCTGGTGGGCGAAACCCAAGGGTGGACCAACGTACCGCCGGGCACTCGCGCATCCACCTACGCCAATGAGCAGTACACGGAGGCGGCGCCTTTCGCTGATTTTGTGCTGAACGCGATTCAAAATGCCGACCCGACCGACTCCACGCTAGAGCCGAACCCGTATACCGGCGTGCAAATTGTCAATATTCCCGAGTTCCAAGCGATTGGCACCCAGGTAGGGCAGAGCATTGCCGCTGCGTTAACCGGTGACACCACGGTAGAGCAAGCGCTTAACAGCGCCCAGCGCGCCACTGAGCGCACTATGCAGCGAGCGGGTTACAACGACTAATAAGTAAAAGCGCCTACCCGTTACGCGGGTAGGTGTGTTGTAACGGTTTCTCGTTGGTTTTTTCGCGCAGGTATTCCCATGACTAAAACACGTGCTTCTGGCCGTACGGTTGGCGGGCTAAGAACGTTATCGCTTCAAGCTCCCGCTGTGACGCTGCTGTTGTTATGGATGATCATACCGTTAGGCATGACGATATGGTTCTCCTTCCAGTACTACAACCTGCTGATGCCGGGCATGAGTGGCTTTGCCGGGGTTGAAAACTACGAGTATTTGCTAACCGACCCCGCACTGTGGAAGGCAATGGGCAATACCTTGCTGCTGGTAGGCTGGGTATTGGCGATTACCGTAGTAGGCGGCACGCTGCTGGCCGTTCTTTTTCAACAAGACTTTGCCGGGCGCGGTATTGCCCGAGTGCTGGCAATTTCACCCTTTTTTGTAATGCCCACCGTGAGTGCGCTGGTGTGGAAAAACATGATGATGCACCCCTCCAACGGGGTGTTGGCATGGTTGGCAAACTCGTTTGGTTTGCCTGCCGTGGATTGGTTTTCAACGCTCCCGTTAACCTCCATCGTGATTATTGTGGCGTGGCAGTGGCTACCCTTTGCGCTGTTGATTCTGCTCACCGCCATGCAATCCCTGGATGAAGACCAGGTGGAAGCCGCACGAATGGATGGTGCCGGGCCTATCGCGATCTTCTTCTTTATAACGCTTCCGCATCTTAAGCGAGCCATCAGCGTGGTGATCATGATCGAAATGATCTTCCTGCTGACCATTTTTGCCGAAATTTTTGTGACCACCTCAGGCGGGCCTGGGCTTGCGACCACCAATTTGGCTTATCTGATCTACATGCGGGCGCTGCTTGATTTTGATGTGGGGGTTGCCTCTGCAGGCGGGGTAATCGCGATTATTCTTGCCAACATCGTGGCGATTTTCCTGGTGCGGATGGTTGCGAAAAACCTTGAAGATTAGCGCTTTGGGCACTTGGAGAATATAAATGTCATTATTACGTTCCACTACGCCAGCGCAAAACGTGTCGGGGGCGGGCACTGCCCGCGGGTCGGCCGGCATGAAAACGCTCGTGATTACGCTGGTGGGCTGGTCGGTAGCGCTGGTGATTTTCTTCCCGATTTTATGGATGATACTCACCGGGTTTAAAACCGAAGCGGCCGCAATTGCCGACCCAAGCTTTATCTTTACGCCCACGCTTGAAAGCTACGAAGCCGTGCAGGCGCGCTCAGGCTATGCACGCTTTGCGCTCAACAGTGTTGCCGTCGCCTTTGGCTCGACGTTTCTGGCGCTGTTAATTGCTATTCCTTCTGCCTATGCCATGGCCTTTCTGCCCACTAAACGCACCAAGGGCACGTTGCTCTGGATGCTTTCTACCAAGATGCTGCCGCCTGTTGGCGTGTTGGTACCGATCTATCTTATTTTCCGCGATGTCGGGCTGCTGGATACCCGCACGGGGCTGATCATTATTTACACGCTAATGAACCTGCCGATTGTGGTGTGGATGCTTTACACCTTCTTTAAGGACATGCCCAAGGACATCCTTGAAGCCGGGCGAATGGACGGTGCCTCGACGCTACAAGAAGTGTTCTTCCTGCTCTTGCCGCTCACTCTGCCAGGCATTGCCTCTACCGGTTTGCTCTCGGTTATCTTGAGCTGGAACGAAGCGTTCTGGAGTCTCAATCTCACCTCTTCCAAGGCGGCACCGTTAACCGCTTATATCGCCTCGTTCTCAAGTCCTGAAGGGCTGTTCTGGGCCAAGCTCTCGGCGGCTTCTACCATGGCCATCGCCCCTATCCTCATTCTTGGCTGGATGACCCAAAAACAAATGGTGCGTGGCCTGACCTTTGGCGCCGTCAAGTAAAGGAGTTTTGCATGGCAACCTTACAACTTAACAATATTACCAAGCGCTTTGGCGACACCGCGGTCATCAAAGGGATCAACCTTGAAGTCAACGACCGCGAGTTTGTGGTGTTTGTGGGGCCTTCCGGCTGCGGAAAATCAACGCTGATGCGCATTATCGCGGGGCTTGAGAGCGCCACTGATGGCGATATCGTGATTGATGGCCAGCGAATGAACGATGTGGGGCCTGCCGACCGTGGCTTGGCGATGGTGTTTCAAAGCTATGCCCTGTACCCGCACATGACGGTAGAGGGCAATATGGGCTTTAGCATGCGCTTGGCCGGTGTGCCCAAAGAGGAGCGCCGCGCCAAGGTGCTGGAAACTGCTAAAATACTTCAGCTTGAGCCGCTGCTTGACCGCAAGCCCAAGGCGCTTTCCGGTGGTCAGCGTCAGCGCGTGGCGATTGGTCGAGCTATCGTGCGCAACCCGAGTATTTTCCTGTTTGATGAGCCGCTTTCCAACCTGGATGCCGCGCTGCGCGTACAGATGCGTATTGAGCTTGCCCGCCTGCACGAAAAACTCAACGCCACCATGATTTACGTGACCCACGACCAGATTGAAGCCATGACCATGGCCGATAAGATTGTCGTCTTGCATGACGGCGTGGTCGAACAGGTCGGTTCACCCATGGCGCTCTACCATCACCCGGCAAACCGCTTTGTGGCCGGGTTTATTGGCTCGCCAAAAATGAATTTCTTTGATGTTGAATTAATCAGTACCTCGCCGGAAGGTGTTCAGGTTCGCTTGCCAGGTGGTGGCGAATGCATGGTGCCCGTCAACGCCCAAGCGCTTGAAAACGCGTCTTCTGAAAACACACCAGTCGAAAGCCAGCCAGCCCTTGAACTGGGTATTCGCCCCGAGCACCTGGTGCTTGATGAGGCGGGTGCGCTCAGTGGCCAGATTGAAGTGCTTGAGCGCTTGGGTGGGCAAACCTCGCTGTATGTACGTATGGGTGACCTGTTGGTCACGCTGATGACGGATGGGGATGTGGCCTATCGCGTTCACGAGACCATACGCTTTGGCTTCGCCCCTGAGCGGGCACACTTGTTTGCGGCCGATGGCCGCGCGTTGCCCAGTCTTGCTCAGCATCCGCTGGCGGGGCTTACGCGCCACGATAACCGCACACCCGGTGATGAGGCGTTGGCATGAAGGCAGTGATATTTGACTGCGATGGCGTGTTGGTGGATAGCGAAGCACTGGCGGAAGGTGTGCTGGAGGAGTATCTCGGTAGGTGGCTACCCGATTTGAACATTGCCGAGCGGCTTAGCCAGGCGTTGGGAATGACTACCGGCGACATTCTTAAGCACCTGGAGCAGCACAGCGTGTATACGCTACCTGATAACGCCACTGAACAGGTGGACGCGACCATTGAAGCGCGCCTGGCGCGTGAGCTTGCCCCTGTCGCGGGCGCGCACGATGCCGTGTTGGCAATTCCCTTGGCCAAGGCGGTGGTATCCAACAGCCGCCGTCAGCGGGTTGTAGCGTCACTTGCGTGCACTCAGCTGGCTGATGCCTTTGGCAAGGACACGCCTATTTTTACGGCGGACCAGGTAGCCAACCCCAAGCCAGACCCCGCGCTTTATCTGCTGGCCGCCACGCAGCTGGGCTATCTCCCTGGTAATTGTCTGGTCATCGAAGACAGCGTGGCGGGTGTCACCGCCGCTCACGCGGCCGGTATGTGTGTCATTGGTTTTGTCGGTGCCAGCCACGTGGATGCCGAACAGCCAGCACGGCTTTTACACGCAGGCGCCTGGCGTATTTTGGAGCACATGCAGGGGCTGAACGCGCTGGTGAATGAGTGGCAAGTACGCATTGCTAGCTAAGCAGGCGGCTGTTAGCACTCAACAACACTCAAATAAGACGGGGCGATAATGAAACTGACCGATAAAGTGGCGGTGATTACCGGGGGCGCACGGGGCATCGGCTTGGCAATTGCGCAACGCTATTTGGAAGAGGGAGCCAAGGTGGTGGTGGCGGATATTGATGCCGCGGCCATTGAGGAAGCCCTTGCCGTGTTGCACCAGCAGGCCCGTGGGCAGGAGACGCTAGGGGTCGTGCTTAATGTCTGCCAGCGCGCCTCTATTGATGCCATGGTGGAAAAGGTCGTGGCGCATTTTGGCGGTATCGATATTTTGGTCAATAACGCCGCAGTTTTTGATTTGGCACCGGTGCTTGAAGTGACCGAGGAGAGTTTTGATAAGCAGTTTGCGGTGAACACCAAGGGGCTTTTCTTTACGCTACAGACGGTCGCTCAATGGATGGTTGAGCAGGGGCGGGGCGGCAAAATTATCAATATGGCCTCCCAGGCAGGAAGGCGGGGCGAGGCCTTGGTGAGCGTTTACTGCGCCAGTAAAGCCGCCGTGATTAGCCTGACGCAATCCTCTGGCCTGGACTTGATCAAACATGCGATCAACGTTAACGGCATTGCCCCAGGTGTCGTCGATACTCCGATGTGGGAAGCAGTGGATGCGCTGTTTGCTCGCTATGAAAACCGCCCCTTGGGCGAGAAAAAGCGCCTGGTCAGTGAAGCCGTACCCTTTGGCCGCATGGGCTTGCCGGAGGATCACACCGGTGCTGCGGTCTTTTTGGCCAGTGCCGACAGCGATTACGTTGTTGCTCAGACGCTCAATGTGGATGGCGGTAACTGGATGAGCTGAGGTGGTTATGACACCCGAACTTGATAGCCTGGCCCGCCAAATTATTGGTTCAGCCGAAGGCGCTTCGCGCTATCTGGTTGCGCTCGCAGGGCCGCCGGGCGCAGGTAAGTCCTATCGTAGCGCTCTGCTTTGCGAGGCTATTAATCAGCTGCTTCCAGGTCAGGCGGGGCTCGTGCCGATGGACGGCTACCATTTCGACAATGCCGTGCTGGGCAAGCAGCAGTTGCCGATAAAAGGCGCGCCTCATACCTTCGATGTGGACGGGTTGCGCAGCGCCCTTGAGCGTATTCGCCAGGCGCAGCATCCGGTCGCGGTGCCCGTCTTTGATCGGCCGTTGGATTTAGCACGGGCAGGAGGGCGGCTCATCACCCTTGAGCAACGCATTGTGATTGTCGAGGGCAACTACTTGCTGCTCGACCGCTCCCCCTGGCGTGAGCTACGTCCGCTGTTTGACTGGACGCTGTTTCTGGACGTCGACGATGAGGTATTGGTGGGCCGGCTAATCCAGCGCTGGCTTGAGATGGGCCAGGACCACGCAGGGGCGCTGGAGCGTACCCACCGAAAAGATATGCTCAACGCGCAACTCGTCAAACGCTGCTCCTTACCTCCCGATCAACACTGGCACTAATGCCAATGCGCTGCTTCACCCTCTTTTTAACCGTTTTCAAATCTACCCATCGCGCCAAGCAGGTTTTGGCTGGAGAGTACCCATGACCCGACTTAATAATCACAATCTGGGCAATTTAAACGGCGATGTTGCCATACCATGCTATGAGCGTGCGAAGCTAACGCCTGGCATTGTGCATGTCGGCGTAGGCGGTTTTCATCGGGCTCATCAGGCCATGTACCTTGATGAGCTGATGCAGCAAGGGCTGGCGCTTGATTGGGGTATCGTGGGCGTTGGCGTTATGCAGGGTGATAAACGCATGCAGCAGGCGCTTGCCGCGCAGGATTACCTTTACACTCTGGTGGTGAAGCACCCTAACGGCCAGTACGCGCCTCGGGTTATCGGCAGCATGGTTAATTACCTGTTTGCCCCGGAGGACGCAGAGGCGGTCATAGAGCAGATGGCCGACCCGGCCATTCGAATTGTCTCACTCACCGTGACGGAAGGAGGCTATAACTTTCATCCAGTAACGGGCGAATTTAACCTCGAAAATTCCCAAGTGAGTGAGGATCTTGCGCACCCTGAAAAGCCCTCCACCAGTTTTGGCCTGATTGTCGAGGCGCTGGTACGCCGCCGTGAGCGCGGCATTGCTCCGTTTACCGTCATGTCGTGTGACAACATTCAGGGCAATGGCGACGTGGCCAAGCGCATGTTCACCGCCTATGCCCGTGCCCGCGACAGCCAACTGGGCGAGTGGCTTGCGTCAGAGGTTGCGTTTCCCAACGCCATGGTCGACCGCATCACTCCCGTTACCGCACAGGCGGATATTGATGAACTGTCTCAGCGCTTTGGGGTAGAAGACGCTTGGCCGGTGGTATGCGAGCCGTTTACGCAGTGGGTGCTGGAAGATCACTTTCCGCTGGGCCGTCCGCCGTTTGAGCGGGTAGGCGTGCAGGTGGTCGAGGATGTTGAGCCCTACGAGTTAATGAAACTGCGGCTTTTAAATGCCAGCCATCAGGCGCTCACCTACTTTGGCTATTTAGCGGGCTATCGCTATGCCCATGAAGTTTGCCAGGACCCCTTGTTTGTAGATTTTCTGCTCGGCTATATGCGTGAAGAGGGCTCGCCCACGTTGGCGCCTGTGCCCGGTGTCGACCTGGAAGCTTACCGCTTAACGCTGATTGAGCGGTTTGCCAACCCCGAAATTAAGGATACGCTAGCGCGGCTGTGTGCCGAAAGTTCAGACCGTATTCCCAAGTGGCTGGTGCCGGTGATCCATCATCAGTTGGCTCACGGAGGCGAGATCAAGCGCAGCGCAGCGGTAGTGGCCAGCTGGGCACGCTACGCTGAAGGAGTCGATGAGCAGGGCGAGCCCATCGAGATTGTAGATCGCTTAAAGGAAACGCTGACCGCAATCGCCGCTGAAAACCGTACCCGGCCCAGCGCGTTTATCGACAATCGTGAGCTGTTCGGCGACCTGGTCGACCATCCGCGCTTTTATGAGGCTTATGTCCAAACGCTTAATTCGCTGCATAAGCACGGCGCACGGGCTACGCTTGAGGCGCTTGTGGCATCCAAAGGAACGCTGTGATGTATATTGGTGTGGATTGCGGTACCCAGAGTACCAAGGTCGTAGTGGTTGATGTGGAGCGCGGCGTTATCCTGGGCGAGGCAAGCCGCCCGCATCGGCTGGATGAAGGTGAAAATGGCCGCCGTGAACAGGCGCCCTCTGAATGGTTAGCGGCTTTAAAAGGTGCCTTTTTTAGTGCCCTGGAGCGCGCTGGGGTCAATGCCTCGCAGGTTCGCGGTATCGGTGTGTCAGGTCAGCAGCATGGCATGGTGGCATTGGATGCTGATGGTGTGCCGGTTTACCCCGCCAAACTATGGTGCGATACCGAAACCAGCGCCCAAAACAGTGATCTTGTCGCCCGCTTGGGCGGTGAAACAGGGTGCCTGGAAAAATTGGGGCTGGTGCTACAGACCGGCTATACCGCCTCTAAAGTCGCCTGGCTGCGCGAGCATCAGCCGGACGCCTACCGGCGCATCGATAGTCTGTTATTGCCCCACGATTACCTGAACTTTTGGCTGACAGGCGAGCGTGTGACCGAAGCGGGCGATGCCTCGGGCACCGGCTATTTTGATACCCGCACGCGGTGCTGGCAGTTGGAGGTGTTTGCTGAAATAGCCCCTGAGCTTGACCCGCAACGCGTACTGCCACGCTTGTTGGAAGCTCATGAACCGGCAGGGATGGTGCGCCCACTGATTGCCCGCGAGCTGGGGCTTGGCGATAACGTGGTGGTCTCTTCAGGCGGCGGCGACAACATGCTAGGGGCGATTGGTACCGGCAATATTACCCCAGGCCTGATAACCCTTAGTCTGGGTACCTCGGGCACCGTTTGCGCTTATTCGCCTGAGCCTATTCTCTGCGATAACGCCATGGTGGCTAATTTCTGCTCAAGTACCGGCGGGTGGCTGCCGCTTATCTGCACCATGAACGTGACTTCGGCCACCACGCGGATACGTGAACTGTTTGGTTTGGATTTAACAACGTTTAGCGACCAGGTGGCCAGCGCCCCGGTAGGTGCTGAGGGCGTTACCGTGCTACCGTTTTTCAACGGTGAGCGCGTACCTATGCTGCCGGAGGCGTCGGCTGATTTTTTGGGCTTGAACAGTATCAATACCCACCAGGCAAACCTGTGCCGTGCGGTGGTTGAAGGGGCTACCTTCGGGCTGCGCTATGGGCTTGAGTTACTGGGCGATTTAACCGCAGGCGCCAGCCAAATCCGGCTGATCGGCGGCGGGGCCAATAGCCCGGTATGGCGGCAGATGGTGGCCGATATTACGGGCACGGAAGTAATATGCCCGGAGATTACCGATGCCGCTGCGCTAGGTGCGGCCATTCAAGCTGCATGGTGTGATCAACGTGCACAGGGCGTAACGCTTGACGCGTTATGTAACCGCCTCGTTCATCTTGATGCGCACTCGCTTGCGGAGCCGAACCTTGCACGCGTTGAGGCGTATCAAGAGGTCTATGCGCGCTATACGCAAGCGCTAAAGCAGCGCCATCAAAACGTATAGCGGCTTATAACATTTTCAAAAAATCGACGTGCACAGGGGTTAGCAGGCACACTGGGGGAATACTATCCAGCGGAGACGGCGATGGATGCTACCCTGCGAAGGCTACTCGACGCCCAGGCGATACGGCCAACCGGTGAATTAACGCCGCTTGGCGGTGGAGACAGTGCGGCGGTATATGCACTTGAAACCTCCCAGGGGCGGGTGGTCGTCAAGCATGATAAGGCCGAGCGCTTGCGCGGAGAAGCGGAAGGGCTACGTGCCCTTAGAGGAGCCTGCAAAACGCTTATTGTGCCGGACGTGCTAGGCCTGGATGAAGAGTGGTTGCTGCTTGAGTCGTTAAACACCCAGCCCAGCGGGCCTACCAGTGACACCCTCTTGGGTGAAGGGCTGCGTGAGCTGCATAGCGCTATTGGTGAAGCCCACGGCTGGCATGAGGATAATGCCTGTGGGCAAACGCCACAATCCAACACGCTGCATAAGAACGGGCGCGTTTTTCAGCGCGAGCGGCGCCTATTCCCGCTTAGTGATGCCTGCTTTCAACACGGTTTGATTGATCATGCACTACGCGCCCGCATCGAACACATTGCTTATCAGCTTGAAGAGTGGCTGCCAGAGGCGCCCGCAAGCCTTTTGCATGGCGACTTATGGTCGGGCAACGTATTGATCACTACCCGTGGCCCTGCCTTAATCGACCCTGCCGTTTATCGTCATTATCCCGATGTGGATATTGCCATGCTGACGCTGTTTGGTTCGCCGGGCAGCGGCTTTTTTGATGCCTACTGGGAGGGCAGTGCCCCGGCTGATTGGTCGAGGCGTGAGGCGCTGTTTCAGCTGTACCCGCTGCTTAATCATTTACTGCTTTTTGGAGCGACCTATCGCACCGGTATTGAGCAGCGCGTAGCTCTACTTGAAACCTGCGCTCACTAAGCTGAAAGCGAAGTGGCGGTAATAGCAGTAATAGATGTAGCAAAAGAAGTAGTAATAGAAGAATTACCCACTAAAGTACAAACAGTAAAATATAAACAAAGGGGCAGGGCGATAGCGTGAAGAATAGCAGAGAAGCAGTGCTGAAAATCCTGGCGTCATGCTTTGGTCCAGGCTAACAGGATGAGGCTTGACAAGCTCTTTGTTCATACAATTTGCTAGACTTCAAGTCTAGCATACATACATGAATGTAACTATAATGCCATCTTCCATAAATAGTTTACTAATAGCATTCCCATCGTTGACACCTAGAGGCACCACCATGCGACTGGCAAACTGGGCAGTCAATGCCCCTTTACGACCCTTATTACTAGCCGTTTTCACTGCGTCTATTGCGCTGCCTGCTCAGGCGGCAGACCTGATAACGGTCGCTCGTGAAGCGCTGAGCAATAACGCCACGCTAAATTCAGCTCGTGCTCAGTACTCTGGGGTCGAAGCCGGTCGGGATGTTGCGAGAGGCGCGCTGCTGCCGCAGGTGAATGCATCAGGCAACGTGGCGCACCATGAGCAATTTGAAAGTCAGTCAACGCGCACCACACCGGGCGCCGGAGGGGGAGCTGGTGTTGGAGGGGGAGATGATCGCTATAACAGCGTATCGCTGACCCTGGAAGCCACTCAAATGCTGTTTGATGAAGTGGCGCGCCAGCAATTCAATCAGGCTGATCGCGAAATCGACCAGCAGTTCTACCTGTTGGCTGCGACCGAACAACAGCTGCTTTTTGATGTTGTTAACGCCTATTTCGATATCCTTCGTGCGCATGATGTACTGACCACCCGACAGGCCCAGGAGCGTGCTATTGAACGCCAGCTGGAGCAGGCCAGTGAGCAGTTTGAAGTGGGTTTGATTGCCATTACCGACGTCGAAGAAGCACGCTCAAGCTATGATCAGACGCGTGCTAATCGGCTCGCCGCTGAGAGCAACCTGCAGGTGGCTTTTGAGGTGCTTGAGCAGTTAACCGGTCAGCGTTACCCGAACATCAACGCGCTAGGCGATGCGATGCCGGTGGTGAAGCCTTCAAGCAATCGTGACTACTGGGTTGAACAAGCGATTGAGCTTAATCCTCAAGTCCTTGCTCAGCAGGCGGGCATCGAAATTTCACGCGTGGGCGTTGATATTGCCCGTGCCGGTCGCCTGCCCACGTTCCAGGCATTCGCCAACTATCAGCATGCCGATAATGATCGCGATGCGGTTAGCGGTTATGACGCCTCCGGTCAGGTCGGGATATCGGCCAATCTGCCTATTTATACCGGTGGCAGTACCAGTGCGAGTATCCGCCAAGGCACTTACCAGTTGGAAAGTACGCAGTACGAGTTTGAGTCTCAGCGCCGTACCACGATCCAGCAAGTGCGCTCGCTCTACACCCAGGTCAGCAATAACGTTGAAACGGTAGAAGCGCGTCAGCAAACTATCGTATCAGCGCGCAGTGCGTTGGAAGCCACGCAGGTAGGGTATGAAGTCGGCACACGTAATATCGTCGATGTGCTGAATGCCGAGCAGAGTTATTACGACGCCATTGCTGATTATGCTGAGTCACGTTACGACTATGTCGTTAACTTCCTTGGGTTGCGCCAGCAGGCAGGGTTGTTGGATGTACCGGCGATCGAAGAAGTGAATGCCTGGCTAACGGATGATCAGGTGACCTTTGCAATACCTGATACCGATGGTGGCAGCTATGAGCGTGCCATGAATATTGGTGCGCCACCGACGCTGGATCGTTGATCACAACGAACCGTCGGCGCTTTTAAGACATGCTTTTAAAACATGACTTTATGAGTCGTCTGCATTCGAATAAAGCGTCATTGGACACCAGGGCTGCCGCCAGCGCCGTCAATCAACGTTTTGAAAAGATCAAGGGAACCCACGCATGAGAAAAATGATTCACTCACGCCGAGCGAGTCTAGTAACGCTGATTGCCGCGCTAGTGTTGACGGCCTGTGGCCAGGACCAATCACAAGAGCAGCAGGCCGAGCAGCCAGAGGCTCCTCCTCATAAGGTGGAAGTGGCGGAAGCCGTACGTCAGGATATTCCGTTAAATAAATCGTACCCTTCGTTACTGCGTAGCGATAGTGAAGTGACGCTGGTGGCACGTGTTAACGGTTATCTTGAAGAGCGCCACTTCCAGCCTGGCCAATTGGTGGAAGAGGGTGATTCGCTGTATACCATTGAGCCTGATCTTTACCAGTCAACGGTTAACCAGCGTGAAGCTGACCTACAAAGTGCTCGTGCCGAGTTATCCCGCGCTCAGCGTGATGCCCAGCGCTTTGAGCAACTGCTCAGCCAAAATTCTGTAAGTCGCCAGCAGTATGACCAGGCGCAGGCAGAGCAGCGCGTGGCACAAGCCAATGTTGCCCAAGCTGAGGCTGCACTACGCAGTGCTAACCTGGACCTTGGCTATTCAAATGTAACGGCTCCTGTGTCGGGCATGATCAGTTTGAGCCAGGTTAACGTTGGCAACCTGGTTACCTCAGGAACTGAGCTTGCCACTATCACCCCGCTGGACCCGCTTGAAGTGCGTTTTCAACTGCCCCAGCGTGATGCCTTTGAGCTACGCCGCCAGTTGCGTGAAGAGGGCGACTCGTCCATTACCGCGCTGTTAAGCGTGCCCGGCGTAAGCGGTGCCAGCGGGTCTGAACTTGAAGGTCAGCTCGACTTCCTGGGCTCCCGCGTGGATGCCGGTACCAGTACCGTTCAGGCGTCTGCCAGCTTTGCTAATCCGGATGGCGCTATCCTGCCCGGCCAATTTGTGCGCGTACGCCTTGATGGTCTGCGCCGTTTTAACGTAATGGCTGTACCTGAAATTGCGGTCACCCAAGGTTTAATGGGCCCTCGCGTATTTGTCCTGGATGAAAATGACCAGGCGCGCGAGCGTACGGTGCAATTAGGCGAAGTCGCTGGCCCTTGGCAGATCATTGTTGACGGCCTTGAAGAGGGCGACCGTGTGATTGTGGGCGACCCAGCAGGCATTGAGCCTGGTATGGCCATTGACCCGCAGCCGTTTGATGGCGACGCCAATGAAGTAGTTGAGCGTGTTGAAGAGGCTGACGCTCAGGAGCAACAAGAGCAAGCCGCTGCCGCTTCCCAAATGACAGAGGGTGCTGGTGATGTGCCTGCAGGGGAAGAGGAAGAGGGTACTCAATAATGAATTTCTCCAACTTCTTTATCAGCCGGCCGATTTTCGCCACGGTACTTGCGATTATCCTCACGCTGATAGGTGCCATGGCCATGCGGATACTGCCCATTGAGCAGTATCCAAGTGTGGTGCCGCCCACCGTATCTGTACAGGCTCAATTCCCAGGCGCTGACGCTGAGACGGTCGCCCAGACGGTCGCTGCACCGTTGGCAGAGGCAATCAACGGGGTAGAGGACATGCTTTACATGACCTCTAACAGCGCTGATAACGGCATTATGAGCCTGAGTGTCGCGTTTAATATTGGCACTGATGGTGATATCAATACCATCAACGTTAATAACCGTGTTCAGGGGGCGCTTTCTCAGCTGCCCGAGCAGGTTCAGGCTCAGGGCGTTAACGTTTCACTGCGCTCTGACTCGATCCTTATGTTGATCGCCCTAACGTCCCCGAACGGCGATTACAACAACGTGTATATGCAGAACTACGCCACGCTTAATATCCTCGATGACCTACGCCAGGTGCCTGGCGTAGGTAATGCCGAGGTGCTGGGAGGTGGTGAGTTTGCCATGCGTATCTGGATGGACCCTGACAAGCTGGCGCAATACGACCTCACGCCGAGTGAGGTGGCTAATGCTATCCGTTCACAAAATACCGAAATCCCTGCCGGTAATTTAGCCGCCACGCCGCAAGGTAGCCCGCGCGCTTATACGTATACCATCACTGCCGGTGGCCGTTTATCGGATACGGATGATTTCCGTAATATCTATTTGCGCACTAACCCTGATGGCTCATCGCTACGCCTGGAAGATGTAGCACGCATTGAGTTGGGGGCATCGTTTTACGGCATTGATGCACAGCTTAATGGTTCAACGATGACGCCGATCATCATCAACCAGCAGCCGGGCGCCAATGCGCTGGCCACGGCTGATGCCGTGCGTGAAACCATGGCAGATCTTTCCAACCGTTTCCCGCCAGGGCTTGAGTATGTTACGCCGTACGACACCACGCAGTTTATCGATGCGTCGGTAGAAACGGTATTGCATACCTTTATTGAAGCCTTCCTGATCGTTATCGTGATCCTGTTTATCTTCCTGCAGAACTGGCGCTTTACCGTGATTGCCATGTCGGTGGTGCCAGTGTCGGTGATTGGTACCTTTGCAGGCTTTTACCTGTTTGATTTTTCTATCAACCTGCTAACGCTATTCGCCCTGGTGCTCTCAATCGGGATAGTGGTGGATGATGCGATACTGGTGGTGGAGAACGTTGAGCGTGTATTAAGCGAAGATGACGAGGTTACCGTCAGAGAAGCAACGGTTCGTGCCATGCGCGAGGTTGGCGGGCCAGTTATTGCCACCTCACTGATCATGGCCGCTGTTTTCGTACCTGTTGCGTTTATGGGCGGCTTTACTGGGCAGATCTATCAGCAGTTCGCGATTACTGTCGCGATCTCGGTAGCGCTGTCAGCGCTAATGGCGTTGACGTTTACACCGGCGCTGTCTGCCATCTTCATCAAGCATAATTTGCATCATTCTCGCCAGTCAGCATTCAAGCGGGCGATTACTACACCTCTGCGTCTATTTGATCGCTTGTTTGCAGGTATCACCGCGGTTTATATGTGGTTTGTGGTGCGCCTAGTACGCTTTTGGGTGCTCGCCTTGGCGCTAACGATCGCAACCGGTGCCGGCTCCTACTGGTTGTACGCCAATACGCCCTCAACATTGGTGCCGGAAACCGACCAGGGCATCGTGCTGGTCAGCGTGTCGCTACCCGATGCCGCCTCGCTTGACCGCACCGAGAACTACATGGCAAAACTTAGCTCCGCTATTGAGGATATTCCCGGGGTGCAATACTCCTCGGCGATAGCGGGCTACGATATTCTTGCAGGCTCGGTCAATACGGCGCGCGGGATTATCTTTGTCAATATGGTGCCTTGGGGAGACCGTGATCTAACGGCAGCGAGCCTGGTGGGGCAAATTATGCAGCTGGGGGCCAGTATTGATGGCGGTACTGCCATGGCTTTTAACGTACCGCCGATTATGGGGCTTTCTACCACCGGTGGGTTCACCGGCTATCTGCAGTCGTTTGACGGCGCCTCACCTCGCGAGCTTTACGAAGCCTCACTACAGATTATGGGCGCGGCGAATCAGCACCCAGCGTTAAATCAGGTCTTTACCACCTTTAACGTGAACGTGCCTTCCTACCGAGCTGAAATTGACCAGCAGAAAGCGCTTAGCTATGGCGTGGCACTGGAGAATATCAACTCGGCGTTATCCAACACCTTTGGTAATGGCTTTGTGAACTTCTTTAGTTACCAAAACCGTAACTTCCAGGTGTATCTACAAAACGAGGATCAATTCCGTAAAACGCCTGACGACTTAAATAGTGTCTTCGTGCGAGGGGGCAATGGTGAGCGTATCCCGCTCTCTGAGTTTGTCACGCTGGAGCGTCAGGTAGGTCCATCGGTCGTATCACGCTTTGGCGTGTACACCGGCGCGCAGTTCCAGGGCGGCGCGGCGCCTGGCTATAGCTCTACCCAAGCCATTGAAGCCATGAATGAAGTCGTCATGGATACGCTCGGGCCTAACTGGGGCATGGGCTGGACCGGTACGGCTTACCAGGAAGCAAACATGGGTAATACAGCGATGCTTGCCATTGTGTTTGGTATCTTGATGGTCTTCCTGATCCTGGCGGCCCAGTATGAAAGCTGGTCGTTGCCCCTGGCGGTACTTACCGCAACGCCGTTTGCCTTCCTGGGCGGGATTGGAGGCATCGCGTTGCGAGGCTTGGATACCAGTGTGTATGTGCAGATTGGTATGTTGGTGGTCGTGGGGCTTGCGGCGAAGAACGCGATCTTGATCGTGGAGTTTGCCGAACTGCAGCGTAAAGAGCAGGGCAAAACGATTCGCGAAGCCGCGATTACGGCCGCTGAGCTGCGTTTCCGTCCTATCGTCATGACATCGCTTGCGTTTATTTTTGGTACCTTGCCACTGGCCTTGGCAACCGGCGCCAGCGATGTAAGTAGCCACCATATCGGGACAACCGTTGCGGTGGGCATGGCCTCTGTGGCCGTTTTGGGAAGCGTGTTTATTCCCAGCTTCTACGCCATGATCGCCACTGTGTCCGATTGGCTCTATCGTAAACGTCATCCGGATCGCGATAACCAGAAACCGGCACTGGAGCACGACCAGCCGTAACCGCGTTTCACCACTAATGAGCGGGCACTACCGAAAGGGAGTGCCCGTTTTTTTATGCTGTAATGATTCGCATCAAGGCTGCCAAGGGCAAAAAAGAATAGTTTGGACTATGCTAAAAGAGACCACACGTTTTTAGCCTGGACCCATCATATACGCCCAGGCGGAAACAGCACCGGACGAAATGTCTGGAGGAGGACACGCCATGCAACCTGTTATTTCTGCTGCGCTACAGTTTCCAACCATTGTATTTACGTTTCTAATGGGGCTGTTAGCGCTGTATTGGATGTTGGTGCTGCTTCGAATAGCCCCTCTTGAGTTATTTGAGCGCGACAGCCTGCGCGATGATCACATGGCCAGTACGCTGGTGTCGTTAGGGTTTGCAGGGGTGCCAGCGACGCTTGCGCTGACGTTTCTTGTCGTGATTGCGGGGAGTTTGGCATTAGCGGTAGAGCTTTTAGTGTTGCGTTGGCTATCGCTGGGCATGTTGCGCGTGCCGGTAGGCGTGCTGATCCTGTGGGTATCCTTTGCTGTTGCTTCACCCGTTGCCGCCGTCTTATGCCATCGCTTACACCGGGGCTTGCATCGCTATCAGCCCTTTACGCGGCGCTGCCTGTTGGGTTCGACGGTTATCGTGTCCGGGCGTCAGGGCGATGGATTTGCCATGGCAGTGATTGAAAACGAGCCCAATAGCCATGTCAGGCTGCACTGTAAAGAAGGGGATTGCCCACAAGAGGGCGAGCGTCGTGTTCTGGTGAAATACCTCGCTGGTGAGAGCGCTTATCGCAGCGTAATGGAACAAACCTATCTGGATACTCGGGTACGTTTAAATAAGCTGCGTCTTCGCTATCACCACCAGGGTGAAGGCTACTCAACCTAACGTTATTAGCGATTAACGTTCACTACTCGCACCCGCGCCGCCACTGCCTTGTTAGCCATTGCCTTATGGATGACATGTCTGTGGCGGTGTAGCTTTACCCAACGGTGTTGAATGCTGGCCACTAATCACCACAATAGAGGGTCATTCCAGTAGAGGCAGGTTGCTGCATTGCAGCGGATGGCATGGATTCGGGTTTGTACGAAAAGTTGCTGAGCGAAGGCCAGACAAGGCAAAAATCAGCGAAAAAACGGACCGAGCTCGCGCACGAGTTTACATGTGTAAATGAGTATTTTGATCGGACTCGCGCACGAGCTGATTTTTAACGCCGTATGGTCGAGCGTAAGCAGTTTTCGTGCAAAGCCTAGCGTTGCATAATGCGTATCAATGTATCAATCAGTTCGCCGCCGCGTTGGCGTATGGAGAACGTATCCGGTGTGCGTAGCCAGTCGTGGAAAAGGCCTCCCAGTGTCGACTGCAACATGCGCGTCGCCACCTCTGGTGTCACATCTTCACGCAGCAGCTGCTGATGCTCCGCTTCTTTGAACACAATCAGCATTTCTGAATAACACTCTTCACCTATATCATCCTGCATGGCAAGTGGGTTGATATCGCTAAAAAACTCGCAGCGGTGGAGCAAAATGGAAAGAATCCGCTGGTGAGAAGGTTGCTCAAGACGCGCCAGACCTGCATGACAGGCAAGCCGGATGGCCTCCATCGGAGAGATAGTTTCATCGGCCTTGCTGACAGCTTCCATTAGCGACTGGAACGGCATGTGTACGCGCTCCACCAGTGCCATAAACAAGTCGCCCTTGTTTTTAAAATGCCAGTAGACCGCGCCACGGGTTAATCCCGCATGGCGAGCAACCTGCTCAAGAGACGTGCGTGCAACACCCTTTGCAAAAAATACCTCTTCGGCCGCATCCAGCAACGCTTCTCGGGTAGCAGCGGCTTCCGCTTTGGTCTTTCTCGCCATGGAAACGCAACCTCATTAATGACACAAGATGAACATATTTTATCCGATATGGTGTAATTTTTACATTCAAAACTGTATGGATAGATGATTAAACGCATGGCTTGTGTTATCAAAACCTCATGTCTCGAAACCGCTGGGGCTCACTGCGTGCGGTAGGCGCATCGCCATGCCCTCATTAATGCCATTTTCTTAGTGGTTAATCACGCTGAAAAAAGGAGACTCAGGATGGCGCGAGCACCTTTTCAACTTGCCGGGCACACCATACTGCCTGGCCAACGTTCCCAAATTGATGTGCCGGTGGCGCGTCTTTATACCCATACCCCCCTGCATATTACGGTCGAAGTGGTACACGGACGTAAAGAGGGGCCCGTTATATTGGTGTGTGGTGGCATTCACGGGGATGAGATCAATGGCGTTGAAATTGTACGTCGCTTATTACGCTCAAAGGCCATCAAAAGCCTAAGAGGTACCTTGATTGCCGTGCCGGTGGTTAACGTTTTTGGCTTCCTGCAGCAAACGCGCTACCTGCCTGACCGACGCGATCTCAACCGCTGTTTCCCGGGCAGTGAAAACGGCTCCCTCGGGGGGCGAATCGCGGCGCTATTTCGCGAGCAGATTGTCGATCAGGCGACGCATATTATTGATCTTCATACCGGCGCAATTCATCGCACGAACCTTCCCCAAATACGCGCGCAGTTAAGTCCTGGCAGTGAAACCGAGCGCATGGCCGATGCCTTCGGCGCGCCGGTGATTCTGAATGCAGAGCTGCGCGAAGGTAGCCTGCGTCACTATGCACAAACGCGTGGCATTCCGGTACTGACTTATGAGGCGGGGGAAGCGCTGCGCTTTGATGAGTGGGCCATTGCCCCCGGTGTACGCGGCGTACTGCGTGTAATGCGCCGCCTGGATATGCTGACCGGCGAACAGCGGCGCCGCTCGCCAGCGCCTGCCGAGCTTGCCAATGGGTCCAGTTGGGCGCGTGCACCTATCGACGGTATTTTAAGGCCCAAAGTGCGCCTGGGCGCGCGTGTCGCCAAGGAGGAAGTGCTCGGTATAGTGGCCGACCCATTTGGCAATCAAGAAGGCGAGGTCAAGTCGATGGCCGATGGCATTGTGATTGGCATGAGCCGACTGCCGTTAGCCAATGAAGGTGAGGCGCTTTATCACATTGCTCGTTTTGATGAGATAGAAGAAGCCGAAACGGCGATTGAGAGCTTTCAATCAAGCCTGACACCGCCCCCGGACGCACTCTATTAAATGTTTGATAAGCGCCATAAAAAAAGCTTATTAGCGCAATAGCCAAGCAGTACATGAGATAGCTGGCGGGAAGCAGTTCCTTTGACTATACCTATGAGGGAGTGGTTATCCTAAATTAAAAATAATAAGCACAAATGTATGATTTGTTTCTATAAAGCGGTGCCTTGAGTGCCGTGCGAGCCGTGACATGGAGAAAAAGCGATGACGAGCGATAAACCCAAGCATACGACGACAGGGGCTGGCATTCCGGTATCCAGTGATGAACACTCTCTTTCGGTAGGCCCGGATGGCCCGATTGTACTGCACGATCATTTTCTGATGGAGCAAATGGCGGCTTTCAACCGCGAGATGATCCCCGACCGCCAACCACATGCCAAGGGTAGCGGCGCTTTTGGCCACTTTGAAGTCACCCATGATGTCAGTAAGTACACTAAAGCCAAGTTTCTGAAAAAAGGCACAAAAACAGACGTACTCATTCGCTTCTCAACGGTCGCAGGGGAAAGCGGCAGCCCGGATACTTGGCGTGATCCACGCGGGTTTGCGGTGAAGTTCTATACCGAAGAGGGCAACTTCGACATGGTGGGTAACAATACCCCTGTGTTCTTTGTCCGCGATCCGATGAAGTTCCAGCACTTTATCCACTCGCAAAAGCGTCGCGCCGATAACGGCCTGCGTGACCACGATATGCAGTGGGATTTCTGGACGCTGGTGCCGGAGTCCGCCCACCAGGTGGCTTGGCTAATGGGCGACCGCGGCGTGCCTGCTACGTGGCGGCACATGAACGGTTACTCCAGCCATACCTATATGTGGGTGAACGATGAAGGTGAGCGGTTCTGGGTGAAGTATCACTTCAAAACCGACCAGGGCATCAAGTGCATGACCCAGGAGCAGGCCGACCAGATGGCCGGTAGCGATGCGGATTACCACCGCCGTGACCTGTTTGAAGCCATCAAACGCGGCGAGTATCCCACCTGGACACTGCAGATGCAGATCATGCCCTTCGAGGATGCCAAAACGTATCGCTACAATCCTTTTGATCTCACCAAGGTGTGGCCCCACGCCGACTATCCGCTGATGGAAGTGGGTAAGCTAACCCTTAATGAAAACCCCACCGACTTCCATAGCCAAATCAATCAGGCTGCCTTCGAGCCTAACAACATGGTACCCGGCACTGGGCTTTCACCCGACAAGATGCTGCTGGCGCGCTCAATCTCCTATGCCGATGCGCACCGAGCTCGCTTGGGTGTGAACTACAAGCATATCCCGGTCAATACACCCAAGAGCCCGGTCAATAGCTATACCCAGGGCGGGGCGATGCGGGTGCATAACGCAACGGACCCGGTATATGCGCCGAACAGCAAAGGCGGCCCCAAAGCCGATGGCGAGCGCTTCCCGGAAGATGCCGTATGGGCGACCAGCGGTGAGCTTGTACGTACCGCCTACACGCTGCGTAAAGACGATGACGACTGGAGCCAACCGCATACGTTGGTGCGTGAGGTAATGGATGACGCCGCACGTGACCGGCTGTTATCCAACGTGGTGGGGCACTTGTCGGGTGGCGTAACAGAGCCAGTGCTGGAGCGCGCCTTCGAGTACTGGCGTAATATCGACCAGGAAGTTGGTGAGCGTATCGAAAAAGGCGTGCGCGGCAACTAAACCACGCAAACGTGGATTAATCGCCGTCCACCACAGCCCGCTACGTTAAGACGTGGCGGGCTGTTCTCGTTCTGGCATCGGCGCTTGTGATGGCTCGTTAACTAACCCGATAGCATCATCAAATAAGAGTAACCCAGCGCCTTCTTTATGTGCGTGCTCCGATAGAAGACGCCGAAAACGCCGACCGCCAGGGCAACCCTGAAAAAGCCCCAACAGATGACGGGTAATATGGTTAAGCTTCGCGCCTTCATCCAACCGCTGCTGAATATACGGGCGAAATGTCCGGGCCGCCTCAACCCGGCTAGCGGCTGGGCCGGGCACGCCATAAAGCAACGTATCTACCTCAGCCAGTAACCAAGGGTTTTGGTACGCTTCACGGCCAATCATCACGCTATCCACACGCTCAAGCTGTGCCTGACACTCTTCAAGCGTTTTAATCCCACCGTTGATGCCGATATGCAGCTCAGGGCGGTCCTGCTTTAAACGGTGCACACGCGGGTAATTGAGCGGCGGCACGTCGCGGTTCTCTTTGGGCGATAGGCCTTTCAGCCACGCCTTGCGCGCATGCACAGTAAAAATTTCACAACCGGCATCTGCGACTATGTCGATAAAGCGCGCCAGGTCGGCGTCTTCATCCTGCTCATCAATCCCGATACGGCACTTCACCGTAACCGGAATCGAGACGGCCGCCTGCATGGCGCGCACGGCATCAGCGACTTTTTCCGGGTAGCCCATCAGGCAAGCGCCAATCATGTTGTTCTGCACCCGGTCGCTTGGGCAACCTACATTCAGGTTAACCTCGTCATACCCCCACGCCTCAGCAATCGCCGCGCACTCGGCAAGCTCCCCTGCATCGCTACCACCAAGCTGTAAGGCAATGGGATGCTCCACATCGCTATAGCCCAAAAACCGCTCACGCGGCGAGCCATGCAAAATAGCGCCCGTCGTCACCATCTCGGTATACAGCAGCGCCCGCTTGGTTAACGTACGTGCGAACGCCCGGTAATCGCGGGTTGTCCAGTCCATCATAGGGGCCACAGAAAAGCGGCGGGCCGCATCTGCTGGGCTTAACTTTTTCATATCAACCATTTGCATCTTTTTGATGCCGTATATAAATACACATATTCAATACCCTTTGATACGGTACATAGGTGTACTTGGTGTACCTGATTCGTACCTTGGTTACGTAATCAGATAATTATCTAAAAAGGGGGTACACCAAAGCGACGTATCAAAAGCGGAGGATTCGTTGGCGGGCAATTGTACGCAAGAAAGGGTAGCCAGTACAAAGCAAGACGTTTTTACCAAGCTGCATGTGGTTGGGCATAGGCATTCGAGAGTGGGTTACTCACATCGCTTCGTAATCGCGTCATTGAATTTGAAAAAAAATGCATAAAAGCATCAAAAAAAGCCACCTGTAACAGATGGCCTTTAAGAGGTTCTTTGCACGATGCAGGAGCCGTTAAGGTTGCAGGCGTAAACTACTCGCTTCCTTTCGGGTCGGCTTCATCAGACTGCTGATCGATATTGTCTTTATGAACGCGCTTTTCTTTAACGACTTGAGCGCCTGGAATGGGCGCTGCTTTGCCTGACGTGTTGTGGCCAGGCTCTGAGCGAGCGCCTGGGCTCTTCTGGTTATCAACGTTTTCATCTGGCCGATAAGGGCGCGGCTCATCATGGTGAGACGCTTTTTGGGTGGCATCATCGCCACGAGGAGTATCTTTATTAACGACCTCTTTGGCTTTTTGAGCTTCTTCATTCTTGTTACGCTGTTTATCCTGTCCATGGTTCATGACGTACTCCTTTGTATTCCGAGCCTTCGCTTTGAAAAAGCCAACGTGGCTCTTTCTGCTTACAGCGTAGAACAGCCCTCTGAAACCTGCAGGCCCAAAAAAGCACGGTTAGATGCTTTGCCACACCCTACTACGCAGATACTAAAGTCGCCCAAACATGCTCATAAGCGATAGATAGCGCGACGCCCATCAACAGCACCGCCATTATCTGATTAAAGCGTTTAAAGAAGGCGGGGTTGTCAATTCGGTTACCGACCAGGCTACCTATCCACATGTAGCTTCCAGGGGCGCCTGCGGCCAGTAGCGCTAATCCCATCGACCAAACTACCAAGCCAGGCCCTTGAATGCCCGCCGCGGGAAACTGCAGTGTGGCGATGGGGAGTGTCGCCACAATTCCTTTGGGGTTCAGCAATTGCAGAATGAGGCCGTCACGATAGCGAAGGGTGAGTGGCGAGCTGGATACGGCATTAACGTCAATGCGCGCTCTCGCAATGTGTATGGCAAGGTAAATAATATAACCACAGCCGAAAACGCTAACCGCGATGAGTAGGCGCCCATCAATCCACGCAGCACCCGCCCAGCCGAAGAGTAAAAACAGTAATAGCATCGCCGTGCCCACGCCCAGGCAGAAACCCAGCGACGTTTTTGCCTGCCCATTAACGCCTGTATTTAACCCCATCAGGTTCACAGGCCCAGGCGAGTACATGATGCCCACGGCATAAGCGATAATAGCTAACATAAAAGCTCTCTGGTTAGTCGTTAAGGTGGTGCTGGTATTGGTGGGGAGTAAGGCCATAAATACGTTTAAAGCGACGGTTGAAATGGCTAAGGTCGGTAAAGCCGTAGCGAAACGTCACCTCACTAAGCGATGCGCCTTTTTCAAGTGCGCTGCACGCCGCATTAACCCGGCAGTTGATGACGTACTGGTAGGGCGTGATGCCCAACTGCTGACGAAACAGTCGTAAGAAATGAAACTTGGAAAGGTGTGCCGCTTGGCTAATCGCTTCAAGCGAGAGGTCGGTATCCAGGTGCGCGTGGATATACTCTTTGGCCAAGCTGAGAAGTGCGTCGGGCCTGCTAGAGGTATGCCCAGGCTGGTAAGCACCGCCTAGTTGGGTGATTCGTTCAATAACTTGATAGAGCGCGTTTTCCTGGTCGATCTGGCTGCCGGTTGATGTGGTAATCAATCGGGCAACGTTGGTTATCCACTCGCGTAGTGCCATGTCTTGCACCAGCGTACTGTCGAATCGAAAGTGGGATGCTGTTTCCTGCCCCAGGGCGTCGTCAAATAGGGCCTTAACTTGAGCGGGATGAACGTACAGCATGACGTAGTCGAGCGTGCGGTCGCCGCCTGGTTGGCCGTCGTGAATGTCATCCGGGTTAAAGATAATTACATTACCTGGTGGGCTACGGTGATATTGCCCACCGCTGAAAAAGTCCTGACGACCTGACAGCGTCACCCCAAAGGCGTACTCCTCATGCGCATGAGGGTCATAGCGAAAATCGAACATCGCTGCCTGTAGCGTTTTCAGCGTGGGGATGTGCTGGCTTTTAGTGAACTGAAAGCGGCTTGCCGATTTTCCCATTGCTAAGCCTCCGTCTATCCAAATGTCATTGCGCTAGTTTAACGCTCACGTGTTAGCGCAGCTTGTACAAAATTGCGCTTTATAAGTGTCGGTTGCTCCTTTCGTGCCTGCTTATTCTCCTCCCGCTACCCTCATGCCGTGTTGTCTGATAATTTCAGACGTATCTACTAAGCCTTCGTTAAAAGGATAGCTGCCTATGTTTACCGGCCTGAGTGCATTTCCATTAACGCCCATGAATGAGCAGGGGATTCGTGAAAACGAGTTTTCCCGTTTAGTGGAACGTTTGGCCGAGGCGCGGGTGGACTCTATCGGCGTGCTGGGTTCAACCGGAAGCTATGTGTATCTCAACCGAGAGGAGCGGGCGCGCGTTACTCAACTGGCGATAGAAAGCGCGGGCGATATACCCGTGATTATCGGCATTGGTGCAATGCGCACACGCGATGTGTTGGCGCTTGCCGAAGATGCTCAGAAAGTGGGCGCTAGCGGCGTGTTGCTGGCGCCCGTTTCCTATCAAACGCTGACCGATGACGAAGTGTTCAGTCACTATGAAACGGTCTGCCGTTCATTAAGCGTGCCGCTGTGTGTGTACGATAATCCGGGTACGACTCACTTTACATTCAGCGATGAGCTGCATGGGCGTATTGCCCAGTTGCCTCAGGTACGCTCGATTAAGATTCCACCGGTCAGCATGAATCCCAACGCCGCTCGCGAGCGGGTTGATCGGTTGCGTGCTTTGATTCCGGAAGATGTCACCTTGGGGATAAGTGGCGACGTCGTCGCGGCCACCGGCCTAACGGCAGGGTGCGATAGTTGGTATTCCGTGCTGGGCGGGTTATTTCCTGAAACGGCGCTGGCGATAACGCGATCAGCCCAGGCGGGTGACTTTAAAACGGCGCTGAGGCTTTCTGATCAGCTAGAACCTTTCTGGGCGCTGTACCGTGAATACGGAGGAAGCTTACGGGTTATCGCCACCGCCGCCGAGATCCTTGGCAAGGTCAGCACGCCTTGCTTGCCGCTGCCGCTAAACACGTTCCAAGGCAGTCAGCGCGCAAGAGTCGAGCAGGTGATTGAAGAGCTCGAACTACGTTAGGCGAAAGCATCAAAACGTCCAGTAAACGCTGGGCAAATGCGTATTTAACGCGTTACTCGACAAGCTCAATCAACCTATCCGGATAGTCGGTAAACAAGCCGTTCACGCCCCAGCCGATGAGCTGCTGCATGTGATCGGTATCGTTCACCGTGTAGATGTGTACCGCCAAGCCGTTATCCTGAGCCTGACGGATGAATGCTTCGTCGATCACCTGCTCGCCTTCATAACGGTAATTCGACCCTAAGCCTACTGCGTAATTGGCCACGGCTTGAAAGTGCTCGTCGGTGATGTCCTGCGCTCCAGGCGTGGTACCTCTCCACTCCACCAGACGTTCACTGTCCTCTGTGCTGGGGGAGTACCATACCAACTGAATCAGTGGGATATCGTCGTTCAGTTCGTGAATCTTGAGCAGGCTCTCCTGCTCAAACGACTGGATCAACACGCGTCCGGTGTTGATCATATCAAAAGCTTCCAGGCGCTTAACAAGCGCCGCTTCAACGCCTGGATTCAACTGGGGCGACTTGGTTTCCAGGTAGTAGCGGGCGTTCTGACCAAAACGGCTGAAAACCTCTTCAAGCGTTAATATCTCGGCACCCATAAACGCCTCATCCGCCAAGTCAGGATAAGCGTCGTTAAACCAGGCGCCCGCATCCAGGTTCTTGAGTTCGGCAAGCGTATGATCGTTGATGCGGCCTTCGCCGTTGCTGGTGCGCTCAAGGGTATTATCGTGAAAGGCCACCAATTCGCCATCGGCGGTCATCTGAATATCCAATTCCAGATAGTCCGCTTCCCATTCATGGGCCAACTCCAGTGCCGCCATGCTGCTTTCCGGGGCATGGCCGCTTGCACCGCGATGCGCAATCACCTGAAACGACGCTAGATCTTTTAGCTGTTGCTCCAGTGGAGACGTTTCTGCTAATGCAGTCGGGGCGGTAATGAAAGCGAAAAGGCCTAGAGAAAGGGATGTTTTTAGTGAATAGCGTGGCATTAGGCTTCCTTTTTTAAGGATGGGTTATGACCCTACCCGTTTTAATAAGCGATGCCAAACGGGGGTGACTACTTATCGAGTAACAGAATAAAAGGAGCTGTAGCATGAAAAATAATCTAAATATCTTAATGTTGTAGAGCGTCAGGCTTTTGATAAAAGAACGGTAAAGCGCCTAAATTAACTCGAAGAAACCTGCCAAAACCGAGGGCTTAACTCAATGATGTTTCAAGAAGTTCAGGAAGGTTGAGTACCGCACGTAAAATGGCTTCTTCGCTCTGTGCTAAATGTTCAAGCATAAGCTTTGCTGCTTGCTCACCTTGCCCAGTATTAAGTGCCTCTAAAATATGTGTGTGATCATCGCTCCAATCCTTTTTACCTTGGCCGTACACCATGCTGACGTAAGCAATTCGCATATGATCATCTGATAGTTCTTCAAGCAGTCGCGTTAAACGTTGGTTGCCTGCCACTTGAGCAATCAAGCAGTGAAACTGGTGATTAGCATATGAATAAGCGATCATTTGAGCAGGGTTTTCATGATCATAAGTAGCTTTGCAGCAATGGCGCAGCTGTTCGAGAGTTTTGCTATCCAGGTGACCAGCAGCCATGCGACAAAGCTCAGGCTCTACAAGTCGACGTATATGATAGCTGTCGCGAATGCTCTTGATGGTAATGGAAGCAACTGTATAGCCAAGACGCCCCTGATTAATAATTAACCCCTGTTGGGCTAGGCGTGCCAAGGCATGGCGAATAGCTGCTTTACCAATTGGGTAATGTTCTGTTAGCCAAGCCTCGGTAATTGAGGCACCTGGCTTCAAATGACAAGAAATAATATCGTGTTTTAACGTTTCGAAAGCTTGAGTATTGAGACTGATTTTATGAGTAGTTGCCATGAAACTGTTCCGTGTTAACCGCAAGGCGGTGCTCAATGTTAACGTTGAGCACCGCCTCATTCTAGCATCTACCTAAGGAGGCTTGTTGGTTGCTTAAAGTATTGATAGCAGAACAAACGTGGTCATAATGGCAGCGCCACAGATAAGCGTCCACATCACACAATAGCCCATGATGTCACGCGCCGACAGGCCTGCTACACCAAGCAAGGTAGCGCCCAGAAAGGCTGCATCTGATTGGTCCAGGCATCTCCCCAGGTAAAAGCCATAATCGTTTGCGGGATGTCAGCACCCAGTCGTTGGGCGGCCTCCAGCATAATGGGCCCCTGAATAGCCCATTGCCCCCCGCCAGACGGAATGAAAATATTGACGATACCGGCCGAGATAAAGGTAATAATCGGAAAGGTATGTACATTGGCAATATCGACGAACCAGGTTGCCATGCTATCAGCCAGACCTGAGACTTTGACCATTCCCGCGATACCTGCGTAAAGAGGGAATTGAAGAATAATACCACGGCACGCTAGAATACCTTCCTTGACCGCTGCCCCGAGACTTGCCGGGCTGGGTTGCAATATGAGGCCGATGGAAAGAAAGATCAGAATCACTAAGTTGAGATTGAGTGTAAAACCTAATTGATGAAAATTGACCGCCAAATAGCCAATCGGTAATAGGGCGAGAATCAGATTGGGCAGCCGGTTGTGTTCAAGTTTCTCGACCCAAGGCATTCCTCGTGTATCGACTTTTTCGACGGTGTTGTTGAGCGGCTCTCCCTTATATTGCTTTATTTCGCTAGCTTCTGGTTTAACGCGGGAGAACACAAAGTACAGAAGGCCCAGAAGTACTAGGGAAAGGGCGATGTTCCACCAGGCATAGAGGGTTTCGGTGATAGGAATAATACCCACCACATCCTGCATAAAGTTGCCTTCTGAGGCCATCAATAACGGGATCGATGCCGTTGTGCCGCGAATAATCTCCCCCGAATAGGCGGCGGCTACCGCCAGAGGAAAGTGCAGTCCAGGCACTCTGCGAGCCATCTCGCGGGCCAAAAAGGCCCCAACGATCATGCCGAAACCCCAGTTGATGTAGAACGTTACCATTGAAACAACGGCGACAAGACCAGCAGCCTGGCCCGCTGTTTTAGGCACAGAGGCAAGCCGGTCGATCATGCGAGCGATGATCGGTGTTTTTGCCATGACGAAGCCCGTCAGTAATATCAACGACATTTGCATGGCAAATTGGTAAAGGTTCGAAAACCCATCGCCCCAGCCATTTAACATGGTATGAGCGCTTTGTCCTTCGAGCAGCATACCCATTAAAAAAACTGCAACGCTAAGGGCAATGGCCAAGAGCAGTGCATTAGGTAGGCAGGTTTGAACAAACTTCAGACAAAGCCGTGTCAACGTTTGCATATAAAGACCCTATTCGTTTGTTTTATGAAGTGTTATGGCTGAGCGCTCTAAACAACGATTATTTTTAGGGTGCCCTCAACCTAGTGAGAGCACGTCTTTAGTGTTTTATGAGCGGGGCATGATCGGAAGCTCGATAGCCGACGCATGCAAAGCATTTCGGTGAATATCAATCGTGGGTATGACACCGTCCGGAATACGTGAAAAATGATCGCTGTCGGCTAACGCAATAGCGATACGCAACCGATGGCCTGCTTTGAAAAGCCAGGATGTAGGCAACAAATCAAACGCAATTTCGCTGCATTCGCCAGGAATCAGATAACGAGCATCACGTTCGTTGAAACTATGATTTGGCCCAATGGCTGGCAGGTTAGGATGGCTTTCCGCAATGCGCCGATGTAGCGCTCGGAATACCCCTTCAGTGACATAAGCGGCGCGACCATTCTCATCGATATCCTCGATATAGACGAACAGAGCGCAATCTTGTGTATCGCTTTGCAGGTTCAGCCGGATAACCGGGTGGCCGGTTAGCTCCATATTGGCTGTCAGCGTGTCGGTGGTATAGCACAGCATTCGCTCATCACGACCATGCCAATCCGCATAGTAGTGTTCAACGTTCTGAGCATAGAGCCGGTTATAGCGAGACTGATTGCCCGTTCCGCAGCGATAATCGCCTACGTAACGATCACTACCGTGCAGGGCGTTAGGGGCTGCCTCGCTAAGCTTATGTCCTTCCTGAAAATAGAGCGTCCGCCATTGGGTACTTGCAGGCGGCCACTCGGAAGCTGATTTCCAGCGTTCTTCGCCAACGGTGTAGTAATGCACTGGAAGTTCGTTGCGTAAACCGGTGTCCAAATCCATCAAGTGTTCGTCGAAGAAACGCAGTGTTTCCGACAAGGCTTTGGACTGCGGTTGCGGCTCGTGTCGGTAAGGGCTGGATCCTGAACGGCCACCATGATCCCAAGCCCCCAGCATTAGGCGCTTTTTCGGATTTTGCTGCCACTCATAGCGAAGCGCGGCACCGCGAGCATAGTGGCCATCCATCCAACCCGAGATGGTATACACCGCTGTTTGATGGTCCGCTTTGCGATTGGCATAGTAATAGGGGCTGATAATGGCAGAGCTAAAGTCCGGGTCGGTATGCAGGGGGCGGTCACGAAACGGGAACTGATGAACAAAGTCCGCCATATCAAAGTTAGCCGTATGGTCTTCAAGCGCAGCCTTTAACTGGCGGCCATTGGTATCACCATCGACAGGGGCAGGGCCGTCATAGTGCTCCCCTTTGAAATACGGGAATTTGTCTCGATCCTCGGCCGCATTGTCATCTAGCGCATCCATCAGGTTGCCGTACTCTTTCACCAAGCGGCGGCACATTACCCCGCCTGGGTAGAGCTGGTTCGACCAAGTATCCCATACCGATGAGTGAGGCACGATTGCCTTGACCGCTGGGTGTGCCCAAGAGGCTGTAAAGTCGGCAGCAGCTCCCAGATACGAGATGCCGGTTATACCAATAGCGCCGTTACACCAATCCTGCTGGCTAACCCAATCAATAATTTCCAGGTAATCCCCACGTTCCTTGGGCGAACGAAGCCCCGTACGAACCCCAAACGATGCGCCGCTACCACGCACAT
This sequence comes from Halomonas citrativorans, assembly GCF_014898005.1. Taxonomy (NCBI): domain Bacteria; kingdom Pseudomonadati; phylum Pseudomonadota; class Gammaproteobacteria; order Oceanospirillales; family Halomonadaceae; genus Halomonas; species Halomonas citrativorans. The sequence continues at coordinate 37,908 of NZ_JABUYX010000016.1, read as the reverse complement.
CTACCGCGGCAAGGGCGTAGCCCCGAGAAAGAAGCAAGGACCTAAAAACGGCGATATTGGGGCAATCTTCAACACCTTCTGGCGCGCCCGGTTTTAGCTTCATGCGTCGATAATAGGGCGTGAAAAAAGCGATCACTGGGAAGCGATTATCATCTTCCTGAATGCCTGGCAAGTGGATATCAATAGCGATATCGATGCCGTCACGCATTGTGAGATAGCGCGATATCAGGCGCTGCCCCTCATAGCTTGGAGATCGCTTTTCCAGCCAGGATTCAGGCTTAAATAGAGGTGTATTCGCCATGCCTAAGGCTCCGTTTTTATGTTTAGTATTTTTGAGATGTTGTATTTATTATTTTGACATGTCAAATAAATGATTTTGAAATTTTTATCAGCTGCTACTGATGAATTAACGCAATTGTACGAGCGCTAGTGGAAAGGGGAGAGACGGTCTATTAAGCAGGAAAATATAGGCTGAAGGTTTTTTATTAAGCTTTAACAATCTGTTAGAAGGAGGGCGAGTATTGGCGGCGGGCAATACTCATTTAAGCGAAAGAGTGCTACGTCTGATAAGGAGGTGGTGAAAAAGGGTGGCGAGATTAAATATTATTAACGCTGACATGCTATGTATCTTGGCGAAAGAGCATGCTTTATAGAATCTCAGCTTCAGCGTTATTTAGGGGGGCTGGGCGCTAAGGCGGTTAATTAACATCTGTGCTTCTTTGCGGGAGGTCAGTCTCACAAACTGAATATGCTGATAGTGTAGGTTCACCATAAAATTCATCATCCGGCGTGCCTTGCCAGTCAGCGCGCCAGAAAAGCGGGTCAAGCTGAATATGGGGAATGCCCAGAACATGGGATAATTGCTGGGAGAGCGTGCTTTTACCGCTGCCGCTGCTACCGACGACATTGATTTTCATGATGAAGCCCTTTTTAAGCGGCGCGCCAGTTTACGAAGGTAGAGAGCGCTGGACAAACCTGCATCGCTTTTGGTATCCCGCTCGTTGTAAGGTATACGTTATTGGTCGTTTGACGAATATGGAGACGCAAATGCGGTAAATAAGAGCGAAAACGTAAGGCGATGCGCTATTACCTTACATTATTACCTTTCTTCAATTAACAAGGAGCGCAGCGTGGATACGTTGACTTGGCTGACCTATGTGGGCGTCATCTTTGCCTTGATTATTTTTCCAGGGCCGGTGGCGCTGCTTTGTACAAGCCACGGGCTCAAGTTTGGCCGAAAGCATACGACTGCGACCGTGCTGGGCGGTGCCTTGTCTTCATTGGTCCTGATGATGGTTTCTTCGCTGGGGTTGGGCGCCATTCTGGCCGCTTCGGAAAGTGCCTTTTATATCCTGAAGCTGGTCGGCGGGGCGTATCTCATCTACCTGGGTATCGCGGCCTGGCGGGATTCATCGGGAATCGATATTCAGAGTCCCTCAGCTGCTGGCAATCAGCGTGTACCGATGAAAACCCTCTTTCGGCGTGGTTTTATGGTAGGCATCAGCAATCCCAAGGATCTGTTGTTCTTCGCTGCGCTCTTTCCCAACTTTATCGATGTCAGCCAGCCGCAGCTGATTCAGTTCGTGATACTGGCCGTGACCTGGCTGGTGATCGATTTTACCCTGATGTCGACCTACGCAGGACTTGGCTCCAGCATTAGCCGCTGGTTTCAAAGCCCGCGCCGCTACAAGCGCTTCAATCGCGCCACCGGCGGCCTGTTTATCGCCGCCGGGGGAACGTTAATGGCGTCCAACCAGTAAAGAGGCGTTATTAATCCTGCTGCTTATACATTGACGCCCTTCATACCTTCTGCGGTATAGCGATCACCGACGACCGGCAGGCGCTCGGTGGCCGCTTCCAGCTGCTGCTGTTCCTCGGTGGTCAGCGTTATCTGCGTGGCGGCTGTATTCTCCTCAAGGTAGCGCAGCTGTTTGGTTCCGGGAATTGGAACTATGTTGGAGCCTTTAGATAGCAGCCAAGCTAGTGACAGCTGGGCGGGCGTGCAGCCTTTTTGCGTGGCCAACTCAGCGACCACATCCGCCAATCGACGGTTAGCGTCTAAGGCTATTTCACTAAAACGCGGCAGGTTAGGGCGAAAATCCCCTTCGCTGAAATCCGCTGACGCCTGAAACCTGCCGGTTAAAAACCCTCGGCCAAGCGGCGAATAGGGCACAAAGCCAACCCCCAATTCATTACACGCAGGCAGTACTGTTTGTTCAACGTCGCGGGTCCAGAGTGAATATTCGGTTTGTACGGCGGTAATCGGATGAACCGAATGTGCCCGGCGTAGCGTGTCCGCGCTAACCTCACACAGCCCAATACGCGCAATCTTGCCTGCCTTAACCAGCTGTACTAGGCCTTCCATTGTCTCTTCAACGGGTTCATCGGGATTAAGGCGATGTACATAATAAAGGTCAATTTTCTCAACACCCAGCCGCCGTAGTGATGCCTCGCAGGCGGTACAGGCGTAGTCGGCGCTGTTGTTCAAGCTGCGCTTATACTCACCGGGGGTGCGCACAATGCCAAACTTGGTCGCGATCTGAATATTGGATGACCGGCTCGCTAGAAAACGGCCCAGCAACTCCTCATTATGGTGCGGCCCGTACATATCCGCGGTATCGAAGAAATCGATACCCAGCTCTACGGCGCGCGCAAGCACCCGCAGCGACTTACTGTCATCGCGGGGGCCGTAAAATTCGCTCATGCCCATGCAGCCCAGACCAATGGCAGAAACAGACAGGTCAGTACCCAGCGTGCGTTTTTCCATGGTGTCTCTCCTTAAGTCGCCAATAGGTAGTTATTGAGTTATTGAGTAATGGAAAGACAGCGTGGCATTATCCATTAATGAAAAAAATGAACGATATAGGTAAAGAGATTTCCGATTTTGAAAAACACATGCCACGTGGCTGGGTGTGGGACGATACGCGTACCTTTTTAGCGGTAGCCCGCCACGGCACGCTAAGCGGCGCAGCAGCGGAGCTGCATTTAGGCATCGCCACGCTTTCCCGACGTATCGAACGGCTTGAGCAAGCGTTGCATTTGCCGCTTTTTGTACGCCAGCAGTCGGGCTATCAGCTAACCGAAGAGGGGGCTGGGCTAATCGAAAAGGCTGAAGCGCTGGAAGCTGCCGCAGCTGCATTCACTACCGGCGTTTCCCAGCAGGCGCAGATGACCGGACGGGTACGCTTGGCCACCGCAGAAAACCTGGCCACCGAACTTATTTTGCCCGCTTTACCCGAGTTTCGCAGGCAGTACCCCGGTATTACGCTGGAGCTTGTCACGGATATTACTACCGTTAACCTGCACCGTCGCGATGCTGATCTAGCCATCAGAATGGTCAAGCCCGAGCGGGGGCATGTCACGCTTCGCCGGATTGGTACATTGGGCTACGGGCTTTACGGTAGCGTTGATTACGTCGCGCAGCGTAAGTCCAGCCCCGATGCTGGCGACTATGATTCTGATGCCTTTATCACTTGGGGCGAAATGCAGTCACACCTGCCTGCCGCGCAGTGGAGCGAGCGAATTTTGCAGGGGCGGGAGCCTGCTTTAACTACCACCTCGGTATCGACCCAAGTAGCAGCCGCCAAAGCCGGGCTTGGATTGGCTGTACTGCCTCATTTTGTAGCGCTGAATGCTGGGCTTGTTTGTGTGACTTCAGCGCTTGGTGCTGATCAGCCTATTTACCTTGTTATCCAAACTGACGTGACTCAATCAGGCCGGATTCGTGCCGTAGCAGATTTTATGGCTGATCTGGTTACCAGGAATCGCACATGCTTGAGTGGATCATAGCCATGGAGAATGCTTATGGTTAGCACATGGTCATGGAACACATCCACAACGTCTGGAGCCAGGTCATCCCTCTCTGGAAAAGCGAGAATGTTAGTCTCGAAAGCGTTATGGCGGCCTGGAATGACACCGGCCCATTTGATGCAACTGGCTCCTGTTTCAGGCAATGGCGTTGCTTTTTTGCATGCACGGTTATAGCCGTTAAAAACTCATATTTAAAATAAGAATATAAAATAGTTTTTTTATGCTTTTTTGTGGATTTTGAATGCTCTAATATAGCCACCCTTTTTACGCTGGACCATAGGCAGGGCCTGCGTTGGCCCGTTAGCGATTGATAGGGAAGCCACCATGGGTGAGCAAATGAGCGAGCAACAAGGCGCGCACTTCAAGCGCAGCATGCAGACGCGCCACTTGGTAATGCTCTCGTTAGGGGGCGTGATTGGCACCGGGCTGTTTTTAAGTTCCGGCTATACCGTGCAGCAGGCAGGGCCGACTGGGGCCGTGCTGGCCTATCTGGTAGGTGGCATTGTTGCCTGGTTGGTGATGATGTGTCTGGGAGAGCTTGCCGTACACATGCCGGATTCCGGTGCCTTCAGTGCCCACGCTAGCCGCTATATTGGCCCTGGCACTGGCTATATGGTGGCTTGGATGTACTGGCTCACCTGGACGGTGGCGCTGGGGTCGGAGTTTACCGCGGCAGCGGTGTTTATGGGACGCTGGTTTCCGGATATCCCCGGCTGGTACTGGAGCGGGCTGTTCGCAGCCATTGTGTTTGGCGTGAATGCGTTTACCTCACGCTTCTTTGCCGAGTCCGAGTTCTGGCTGTCGTTGATCAAGGTAATCGCGGTGGTGGTGTTTGTGATCGTCGGGGCAGGCGCGATTATTGGCTGGGTGCCGCTGCAGGACTCAAGCGGCGCTGCGGTGGCATCGCCGGGGCTTTCGGCCTTTTGGGGCGAGGGCGCCATGTCGCCGAGCCTGTTGACCATCGGCACTACGTTACTGGCGGTGATGTTTGCGTTTTCCGGCACGGAGCTTATTGGCATTGCCGCCGGGGAAACCGTGGACCCGGCGCGCAATGTGCCCAAGGCGATCCGCGCCACGCTGTGGCGGCTGATTCTCTTTTTTGTGGGTACCATCATCGTGATTGCGGCATTGCTGCCTCAAAGCCAGGCCGGGCTTAGCCAAAGCCCCTTCGTCGCGGTATTCCAGCGGTTGGGCGTGCCCGGGGCGGCGGACATCATGAACTTTGTGATCATCACCGCGCTGCTCTCGGCGGCCAACTCCGGGCTTTATGCCTCATCACGCATGCTTTGGACGCTTTCAGATCAAGGCACTTTGCCCAAGTCGCTGGGTCGGCTTAACAAGCGCGGCATCCCGATGAATGCACTGCTGCTCAGCATGATCGGCGGCTTCGGCGCGCTGTTTTCAAGCGTGTATGCACCGGAAACGGTCTACCTGGTACTGGTCTCGATTTCTGGCTTGGCCGTGGTAGTGGTGTGGATGGCGATTGCGCTCAGTCAGCTCAACTTCCGCCGCCAGTATCTGCGCGAAGGCGGGCGGCTTGAAGACCTGGTCTACCGCACGCCGTTCTACCCTTGGGTGCCGCTGGTCGCATTTGCGGCCTGTTTGGCGGCGTGCATCGGCATTGCGTTTGATCCGCAGCAGCGCGTGGCGCTCTACTTCGGGGTGCCGTTCATTGGCCTGTGTTACCTGGTGCATTTTCTGCACCATCGTAAGGCCGTTCAATCTCCTATCCACCTGGATACCGCCGCTGAGGAGAAAAGAGTATGAGTGAAACAAATCCGATCAAAGCCTTGCTGGCGGACGCTCCCTTTATGGTGATTGACGGGGCGCTTGCCACTGAGCTGGAAGCGCTGGGCTGCGATCTCAACGATAGCCTGTGGTCGGCGCGTCTGCTGGCCCAGGCGCCGGAGAAGATTCGCGAGGTGCATCAGGCGTATTTCGAAGCCGGTGCCGACTGCGCCATTACCGCCAGCTACCAGGCCACGGTGCCCGGTTTTATGCAGGCGGGAATGACCGCCCAGCAGGCGCGGGAGCTGATTCAGCGGTCGGTCACGTTGGCGCAGCAGGCGCGCGATGCGGTGTGGCAGCCGGGGCAAACCGACCGCCCCAAGCCGCTGGTGGCCGCATCCGTTGGCCCCTATGGCGCTTATCTAGCAGATGGCAGCGAGTACCGCGGCGGCTATGATCTGGATCGTGCCGGGCTGGTTGAGTTTCATCGCGAGCGTTTCGAGCTGCTGCTGGCCTCGGGCGCTGATCTGTTGGCAGCAGAAACCCTGCCCTCACTAGAGGAGGCGCTGGCAATCACTGATTTGTTGGCTGAACATCCGGGCGCTCAGGCCTGGATTACCTTCTCGGCCAAGGATGGCGAACACATCAGCGATGGAACGCCGATTGAGGCATGTGCCGCAGCACTGGCCAACTGCCCGGGCGTGGCAGCGATTGGCATAAACTGCACCGCGCTTGCGCATATCGAGTCATTGGTCGCGGCGATCAAACGCCAGTGTGACCTGCCTGTGCTGGTGTACCCCAACTCGGGCGAGCTGTATAACGCGGCGACCAAAACCTGGCACCCGGCACCGTGTGATCACACCGCCACGGGGCCTTCTGGCTTGGCCCAAGGGGTGGAGCAGTGGTTGGCAGCAGGGGCTGCGGGTATCGGTGGCTGCTGCCGTACAACACCTGATGATATTCGGGCACTGGCCCAGTGGCGGCAGTCGCTTTAGTTGGCGTGGGGGCTGGGCTTTTCCCGCGTTAAAAGTGTGAAGCGCCCAACTCCCGCTTAAGCCACTCGGCCAACTGCTCACTGCGCTGGCGGTTGTGATGGCGGGGTAGCCACAGGCAGAGCTTGGCGGGGGTTTCGATAAATCCCCAGGGCGCGGTGAGTCGTCCGCTCTTCAGGTCATCTTCGACCAGCAGTTTTGGCGCGATCGCCGCGCCTAAGCCTGCCACGGCGGCTTCGATTAAATAGTAGAGATGATCGAACCCCTGGCCTTTACCCAAAGCCTCTTCAAGAGTCGCCAGTTCAAGCCCTTGGGCGCGGCCCCATTGTGGCCAGGCCTGGGGGCGAGAAGCGGTGTGTAAAAGCTTGCTGGAAAAAAGCGTATCCGGCTGCGCTGGGTCGAGCTTCGCTTCCAAGTGAGGGCTTGCCACCGCGCAAATCTGCTCGGCCATTAGCTCGACGACGTCTACCTCCGCAGGCCAGGGCGGCTCGGAAAAGGCCAGGGTAGCACTGATATTTTCCTGCTTGGCGGGCAGTTCACTTTCGCTCACTACGACCTGCAATTTGAGCTGGGGCAGGTCGCGCTGCAGACGGTCCAGCCTGGGAATCAACCAGCGCGCCAGCAGGCTGCCGGGGCAGGCCAGGGTGAAGGGCGCTTCTTCCACATCACGCTTGAGATCCGCGCAACTATCACGCAGGCGGGTAAACGCTTCGCCAATGCCGTGATAAAGCCGCTCGCCGTGGTGAGTCAGCTCAATGCCACGGCCCGCTTTAGCAAAAAGCGCCACACCAAAATGTTCATCCAAGCTACGCAGCTGGCGACTAACGGCACCGTGGGTCACGCTTAGCTCATCGGCTGCGGCCGTCACGCTGCCTAGCCGGGCGGTGGCTTCAAAGGCGCGCAGGGCGCTTAAGGGGGGCATACTTTGTTGCATCAACGGTTGACTCCAGCTCACATATTGATGACATCTTATCGATTTTTATCTCCGCCTGCTTGCGCTACTTTCAATGCAACTGCTACTCCGCTTTGAGAGGTCATCATGAACCAACCTGCGATCCAGCCTGATATTAACGGCCTGTTTGGCCAATTCGGCGGCCGCTTTGTTGCCGAAACGCTAATGCCGCTGATTCTTGAGCTGCAAGCCGAATACGACGCTGCCAAAGACGATCCCGAATTTCAGCGCCAGCTCGCCTATTTTCAGAGCGACTACGTAGGGCGCCCCAACCCGCTCTATTTTGCCGAGCGGCTGACCGAGCATTTTGGCGGAGCGAAGATTTTTCTCAAGCGTGAAGAGCTTAACCATACTGGCGCGCACAAGATTAATAACTGTATCGGCCAAGTGTTGCTGGCCAAACGCATGGGCAAAAAGCGCATCATCGCTGAGACCGGCGCCGGTATGCACGGCGTGGCTACGGCCACGGTGGCGGCGCGGTTTGGTTTGTCCTGCGTGATTTACATGGGCTCAACGGATATCGAGCGCCAGCAGCCTAACGTATTTCGCATGAAGTTGCTGGGCGCTGAAGTGATCCCGGTTACTTCCGGCACCGGTACGCTGAAAGATGCCATGAACGAAGCGCTGCGCGACTGGGTCACCAACGTGGATGACACCTTCTACATCATCGGCACTGTGGCTGGGCCGCACCCGTATCCCGCCATGGTACGTGACTTCCAGGCGGTGATTGGTCACGAAACCCGCGCGCAAATGCAGGAAAAAGAGGGCCGCCTGCCGGATTCGCTAGTGGCTTGTATTGGTGGCGGCTCCAACGCCATGGGACTGTTCCACCCATTCCTGAACGATGCCTCAGTCGAGATGATTGGCGTTGAAGCAGGCGGCAAAGGCGTTGAAAGCGGCCAGCATGCGGCAAGCCTGAACGGCGGTGCGCCGGGCGTGCTTCACGGCAACCGCACCTATCTGTTGCAGGATGAGGACGGCCAGATTATTGATGCCCATTCGATTTCGGCGGGCCTGGATTACCCCGGCATCGGCCCGGAACACGCGTGGTTGCACGAGCAGGGGCGCGTTGAATATGTATCGGCCACCGACGATGAAGCGCTTGAAGCCTTTCAGACGTGCTGCCGTCTGGAGGGGATCATCCCCGCCCTTGAAACGGCCCACGCGTTGGCCGAAGTCGCCAAGCGGGCACCGAAACTCCCCAGCGACCACCTGATGGTGGTTAACCTGAGCGGGCGCGGTGACAAAGACATGATGAGCGTAGCCCACTACCTGGGAGAGAAATTCAAATGAGCGCATCTGTTCAAAAGAGCGAATCTATTTACCAGGGCGCACATAAGGAGACTGCCATGAATCCCAACTCGCGTCTTGCAGCACGCTTTGCCGCGCTCAAAACCGAAAACCGCCCGGCGCTGGTGAGTTATCTCACCGCGGGCGACCCAGATATGGCGACATCGCAACGCATTCTTGAGGGCCTGCCCGCTGCCGGTGTGGACGTGATTGAGCTGGGCATGCCGTTCAGCGACCCCATGGCCGATGGCCCCGCGATCCAAAAAGCCGCGCTGCGCGCCCTAAAAGAAGGCCAGACCCAAGCTAAAACGCTGGAGATGGTGCGTACCTTTCGCGAAAAAGATACCACTACGCCCATCGTGCTAATGGGCTACTACAACCCCATTTACCGCTATGGCGTAGAGCGCTTCTTAACTGATGCCGCTAGCGCCGGCGTAGATGGCCTGATTGTGGTCGACCTGCCCCCGGAGCACGACGACGAGCTTTGCCAGCCCGCCGCCCAGCACGGCATCGACTTTATCCGCCTGGCCACGCCCACCACGGATACCAAGCGCCTACCCAAAGTGCTGAGTAACGCCTCCGGGTTTATCTACTACGTTTCGGTGGCAGGCGTTACTGGCGGCAGCGCACCCACGCCTGAAAAACTTGAGCGCTCAGTCAGCCAGCTACGCGAACACACCCAGCTTCCCATCGCGGTCGGCTTTGGTATTCGCACCCCGGAACAGGCCGCGATTATTGGCCGATTCAGCGATGCGGTAGTGGTTGGCTCCGCGTTGGTAGATTGCATCGAGCACGCCGCAACGCCTGATGAAGCTGTCAACGGAGTGCATGACCTTGCCCGTGGCCTGGCTGAAAGCGTTAGGGGGTGCCGCGAGCTGGGCGAGCCGCAAGTCAGTTAAAACAAGCTAATTAAAACCAGGTTGTTTAAACCAGGTCATTAAGAAACGGTTAAACGATGCCGCCATTGGAGCGCAGGGTTTGGCCGTTAATCCAGCCGCCTTCAGGCGAGGCGAGAAAAGCCACGACGCTTGCGATATCGTCCGGTTGGCCGAGTCGCTCCAGTGGCGGCATCTTGGCCATCCGCTCGACCAGTTCGTCAGATTTACCCTCAAGAAACAGATCTGTCGCGGTAGGGCCGGGCGCCACGGCATTGACGGTGATCGAGCGGCCACGCAGCTCTTTGGCAAGAATCGCGGTTAAGGTCTCAATGGCGGCTTTGGTGGCGGCGTAGATCGAATAGGTTTCAAGTTTCAACCCGACAACGCTAGTCGATAGGTTAATAATCCGGCCACCGTCGCTCAGGCGGTTGGCCGCTTCGCGCATGGTATTGATCGAGCCTTTCAGATTGGTATCAATCTGAGTATCCACCGCGTTCTCCTCCATCTGCGCAAGCGGTGCAAGCTTCATAATGCCCGCATTATTGACCAGCACAGCAATGCGCCCCCACTGCGTTTCAAGAGTGTCAAAAAGCTGACGCACCGCTTGGGCATCGGCTATATCAGCTTGAATAGCCTGCGCTTTACCACCCGCCGACTCAATCTCTTGAACCACGTGGTCAGCGGCTTCTGCATTGCCTGCGTAGTTGACGATCACCGTAAAGCCATCGCGCGCCAGCTGTTTGGAAATAGCCGCCCCAATCCCCCGGGAACCACCTGTTACAAGCGCAATTTTCTGTTCTGCCATCGTTTTTCTCCTTCTGCGTAGGGAATTGGTGAATACCTGACGTATGCAGCATAAAAGACAAAGCGTGCTCTATAATCAGGCTTAACCTGTCATCACTCTTCGGAAACCGTGAACAATGGACCGACTTGATACGATGCACGCGTTTACGCGTATCGTCGAAAGGCGAAGCTTTACTCACGCCGCGCAAGACCTGAGTATTTCCCGCTCAACGCTGACCGAGGCCATCAAAACATTGGAGGCACGCCTTGGCGTAAGGCTGTTGCAACGTACCACGCGCTCGGTGCACCCAACGCGGGATGGCGACGCTTACTATCACCGCTGTTTGAGTATTTTGGCCCAGGTTGAGGAGGCGGAAGGCGCGCTAGTGAATGCCAAACCCAAAGGCGTACTGCGGGTAGACGTTCACGGCACGCTAGCCCGCCATTTTATATTGCCGAAGCTACCCGCGTTTCTTAACACCTACCCAGCTTTGGAGCTTCACATGAGCGAGGGTGATCGTCTGGTCGATCTAGTAGGTGAGGGCATCGACTGCGCATTGCGCGTCGGTATGCCCCAGGACAGCGATATGCACTCCCGGCGAATCACCACACTTGATGAAGTCACGGTCGCCTCGCCCGGATACCTGGCCAAGTACGGAATGCTGCATTCAGTGGCCGAGCTTGGCGGGCACACGATGGTGGGCTTTCACTCCAGCCGTGCAGGCCAGACGCTGCCTCTTGAGTTCACTAATGGCGGAAAAGTTGAATATGTAACGTTGCCTGCCAACGTGACCACGAGTGCGGCAGAAAGCTATTACGCGGCCGCGCGACTAGGGCTCGGCATCATTCAGGTGCCCCGTTACCACGCAGAAGATGATCTACGAACTGGCCAGTTGATCGAAGTCCTGCCCTCCAGTCCGCCCACAGGATCACCCGTTTCCATTCTGTACCCAAGCAACCGTCAGTTATCCTCCCGCGTGCGAGTATTTATCGACTGGGTGGTCAGCGTGTTTGATGAAGGTGATGAGCTTGCCAAACTTGTGGAAGAGCGCCGAGGTGAAAAAGATAAAGCGGTGACGGTGTCGCTGGATAATCTATAAACTATGGGGCTGCCTGAATCTATGGTTGTACCTGTTGGGATAAGCGTTTGCCTAATTGTTTCTGCTTCTTATATCAGGTCGTTTGATAATCCCCGAGTACACGAGCTATCACACCATGCGGATGGAAGATGATGGCATTGTCATGGTGGCAACTACCCAATTCTTTAACCAAGAGGCCATAATGCGAAAACTCCTTACATTGATAGTAGTGCTGGCGCTGGGCTATGCCGGGGTGTACTTCTACTATGGCCATGCTGTTAAACAGGAAGTCCAGCAACAGCTGGATAACCGTGGCCTTTCTGCGGTCAGCGTCGATAACGTTGAGTACGGTGTGCTGGCGCCCATTAGCAGCTCCGCAAATCTTACGGTAAGCGTTACTTATCGTGGCGCCCAAGCGGAGCTGGACCTAACCGTAGAAGGCCACCCCGTGTTTTCCGATGAGGTAAGCGTCCAGTTTGATGGCCTGCAAGCGCTGCGGTTGGGCATTGGTTTGGGGATGTAGTAACGCTTCAACGTGACAAGGCGAGGGGGCACCCGTCTAAGCACTTTCGTTACAACCCAGCCTTTCAAAGCGGGCCGGTATAGGCGGATTGGCATATCCTGTTTGAATAGCACGTTGTAAACGCATTGGGACGCGTAGCGACGTATGTTCTTGGCTATTCACTTGTGAAAGATAAGGGAAACCATGTATCCGGTATCTATAAAAGGGGTATTACTCCTGCCCGCCAACAAGGTCGTACTGGCGCTCAACGACCGCGATGAGTGGGAGCTGCCCGGCGGGCGTATCGAGATAGGCGAAGTATCGTCAGAATGCCTGGAGAGAGAGTTCGAGGAAGAGCTGGACGTAAAGGTCGTTGGTCAGGAAATTATCGATAGTTACCTGTTTGAGGTCATTCCCCAAAAGCATGTATTCATCGTCACCTACGGCTGCCGTCTTGTGAGCGACTTCAACCCAAAGGTGAGTCACGAACATTCCCGAATTGATACCTTTCCGGTTGATGACTTGCCCCACAACCTGCCAGCCGGGTATGTGCAGTCGATTCATACATGGTGCGCTACCCATGCTGCGCTGCTTGGAGCGCTTTCATCGTCACGTTGAGGCGATAACGTTACCGCTGAGTTGTAACTGAATACCTTTACGCCGTACTGAGAGGTAAACATGCACTACCGCCCCATGACGATTGAAGATTACGACGCCGCCGTGGCGCTATGGTTGAGTACCGAAGGCGTGCGGTTGCGCGATGCGGATTCCCGCGAAGGCGTTGCCCGTTATTTGCAGCGTAACCCCGGTTTAAGCTTTGTGGCGGAAGCAGAGGGAAACGTAGTGGGCACGATTATGAGCGGCCATGATAGCCACCGGGGCTTTATTCAACACCTGGCAGTCGCGGCTTCACACCGCAACATGGGTGTCGGCTCACAGCTGGTGGCGCTTTGCCTGGAAGCGCTTAAAAATGAAGGCATCCAAAAATCCCACTTGATGATTTTGGTAGAAAACGAAGCCGGTAAACGCTTCTGGAGCAACCTGGGTTGGGAGTTTCGGAGAGATATCGCGCTCTACTCGTTTAGTGGATATTAACGTCTGAGCTTAACCAGCAGCCTTAATTAGCAGCGTGTGTAGAGCTGGGCACATCATAATGCGGGTGGCATGGAGCGATAGGGTGTGCCTTGTTTTAAAGCAACTGCTCATTTAATTATCAGATAGACAAGTAAGGCTATACCGACGGGGTGTTAGTGCATGACTGCAAAAATATCCGGATAGGAAAATGCCAGCCAGGCTTAACGGACTGGCATTATCGCCTTGGCGGGATTATGCGTGAAAGCGAGACGCTGAAAGTGGGGATGATCCCACAGAATTACACAAAAAAATTACTCGGCACCGATCTCATCGAGCCCGGCACGGGCGCAAGACGCGTCGATATCGCCCGATGGTGCACCACCTACACCAATACCGCCGACCAGCTCACCATTGATTCGTATCGGCAGACCGCCTGCCTGAACCACCATCCTGGCATCCATGTTGTGCATCCCATCATTCCCCGGATTGCCACCGATAAATCCGGCCAGGCCAGCGGTGTCACGCCCCATGCTGGCCGAAGTGAAGGCCTTGCCTATGCTACTGTTGATGGTATGCGGCCCAGCATTGTCGGCGCGTAACAGCACTTTCGTTTCACCGCTACGAGCAGCGATAGCAACGCTGACATTGTGGCCTTCGGCAGAGCAGGCATCCAACGCAGTCTGCGCAGCAGCCAGGCTCATGTCGAGCGGCAAATAAGGCGCTGTTGGAAGATCTTGCGCCATAACGGAAACAGGAGCCATCAACACGGCAGCCAAAGTAAGATTACGAATCATTTTACGTCCTCGGTAAAATTAATATTCATATTGATGCTCTTAACCTATAGCAATGTTTAATAAATATTCAAAGTTTAAATTACTTTGTGGTGCTCTCAAGAACACCTATATAGGCCGAACGCGTTAGCGGGCGTGCTGACGCTGAGGATTTTCGTCGCATGCTATAAGCCCGGCAGCTATTCAGTGACGCTGCCTTTTCAGCCATTACTTTGAAAGGTGTCCATGGCGTTAAATCCCCACTCTTGGGCAGAAGAGCTACCGCTACTGCATGAGCATCTTTGGGCGCGCCTGATCCAAGGTGTCAGCGACCGCCACGCACCGGCGCGTTATCTCACCCTGGCCACCGTTAGCGGAAGCGGCATGCCGCAAGCCCGCACGGTAGTGCTCCGCAGCGCTGATAAGCAGGCGGCAACGATTGCTGTCTACACCGATATTCACTCAGGAAAGATCAGCGCCCTGCGCGCTAATCCTATGGCCGCGCTGCACGTATGGGATGCAGCTGAGCAGCTGCAAATACGCATAGAAGCCAGCGTCACTGTTCTGATCGGCGAAGCCGTTAGCGAGCAGTGGCAAAACCTGCCGGAACACGCCCGTAGCGCCTATAGCAGCGGGCTGGCGCCGGGCGAACCGATTGCGGCTTCACTGGATTACACCAAAACGCCGGATGAAAGCGCTTTTGCAGTGTTGTGGATGGACGTTCAAGCGATAGAAGCGCTGCACTTGGGGCAGCATCACCGCCGCGCCGTATTCTCGCGAGGTGATGGTTGGGCGGGGCAGTGGCTGGTGCCGTGATGGCCGCACAGGCCAACACCAATGGCTGGCACATTTTGCAGGAGCGGGCTTTAGCCCGCGATGGCGTAGACTACTTATTCAAGCCAGCGCTAATCGCCGTTCATATTGTAGGCACGGAAGGCAAAGAGATTAATTAAACAGGGAAGCCATGATGGCTACCGTCCGGCAGCTCAATATCTACACGGACACGACCACCCATCGCTTCAACGTAGCGTTTAAGTGAGCTAAGTCGCATATCCTGGCCCACCTTCTCCAGTCCTGCTACGGTCGGCTGCCTAACACCCATTGCATCTGCAATTTCAGTTTGCGTTTTCTCTGCCAGCAGACGAATTTCGGCTAGCCTGATCTCAAACAGCATATCGCTTGCCTTCGCTTCTGCCGCCGCAACGATCTCTGGCTTTTCTTTTGCCAGTAAATCTTCAAGCTTGCGTGCCATTGTGACTACCTCACTTTAAGGTTTCCAGATGAGCCGCATACTCTCTGTCGGCAACTGGAATCATTTCATTGTAAAAGCGTTTGTCGTTCCCGCCTTTTATACTGTATCGCTCGGCAAAATAAACGATAAGCAGAAACGCGCTTCACTATCCCAGCAGGCTAGGTTATCGGCTGGTCGGATCGAACTGTGATTCGCGCAACGGGTGTCCCATGATGATGCTCTTCTGGAAAACCTTGCCCTGACAGACAACCTGCAGGCAACCGAACAAGGATCGCATTTGGAGCCTCAATCCAGCTGAGCTTCTATCGCGGTCTTGTCGATCACCGACCAGACTTCCTGAATCTTATTATCACGGAAGAGGTAGAACGCGTTCTCGCAAAAAGTCACCTTTTTGCCATCCACCGCAAGGCCGAGGAAGCTACCTTTCGGAGTTACATCGAATCGCAGTCTGCACGCAACATGGGGTGAATCAACGGCCAAAAGCTCAATATTGAAGTGAAGATCGGGTATCTGCTCATAATCGTCTTCTAGCATGGCACGATAACCATCAAGCCCTAGGCGCCTGCCGTTGTGGTGGGCGTCGTCATGCACGAACTGGCCAAGGCTCGTCCAGTCCTGATGATTGAGGCAGGTGATGTAATCACGGTATGCCGCTTCCAAGTCACGTTTGTTCATCCTGGTTCTCCTTTCCTGGGCTGGCGTGAAGGTATTCGCCAAGGGTACACAGGCTCAGTATCATAAGTAGCCTAAACCAAGCCACAGAAGTCATCGTTCATGTCGTGCCCACCTTGCCCCAATTGCCAATCTGAATTCGTCTATCAGGATCAAAGCCTGTTCATCTGCCCCGAGTGCGCCCACGAATGGAACCCTTCCGAGACTGAGGCGGAAGACACCGTGACGGTCAAAGATGCCCACGGCACGCTGTTAGCGGAAGGCGACAAGGTAACGATGGTCAAAGACCTCAAGGTCAAAGGTAGCTCACTGGTCATCAAGGTAGGCACCAAAGCCGTTATCAAGCGGCTCGTGGATAGCAAGGATCACCAACTGGACTGCAAGGTTGATGGCGCAGGCGACATGATGGTAACCGCTCATTTTGTGAAAAAGGCCTGACTAAGAGCCGGAATTCCTCTATCCACATCACGACGCCGTAAGCTGAGGCTCATCCACTTCCGCCGCGCCACACAACGTTTCAGCAAAGCTTGCCAGGGCAGGCGTCCAGGTTTCCGGTTCGGGGGCGACAAAATAGGTATCGATGTGGGCAATAGAAGCGGGCAGCGCCAGTGTGTGAATCCCGAACCGGTGCTGATGCGCGTCAACCGTTCCACGCGGTAATACCGTATAGCCCATCCCGGCAGCGACGCAGCCCAGCATCGCATCCAGCGAGCCGAACTCAAATATCCGGCCCGCATTGACGCCATAGGACGCCAGCAATAGCTCGATACGCTGGCGGTAGCTGCACCCTTGGCGAAACGCCATGAAGGCAGACGCCAGCAGCGCTTGTGAAGAGGGCATCGTCGTCATGGGCATTGAGCCCACTAAGACAAGCTCCTCGCTAAACGCTTTAAGCACGTGGTAGCGGCTATGCTCAAGCCGCCCCGCCACGAAGGCACAGTCCACCTGGCCATTGAGCAGCAACTCGACCAGCTCAGCCGTTGGCCCGGTCTTGAGCTGGATATCAACATCAGGCTGCGCTGCGTGATACGCCGCTAGTATTGGGGGAAGGCGCAATGCCGTCGTGGTTTCCATGGCGCCTATTCGTAGCCGCCCACACGCCTTCTCCTGGCCCTTAAACAGCGATACCGCTTCATCATGGGCCGTCAACATGCGCTCAGCGTACTCCACCAGCGCCAAACCAGCACTTGTCGGGCGAACACGTCCCGCACGATGAATGAGCTGTACGCCTAACTCCTCCTCAAGTTTCTTAATATGAGTCGTCACGTTAGATTGCACCGTGTGCAAGCGTTTTGCCGCTGCCACGAAGCTGCCTGTCTCGGCCACCGCCATAAATAGTCGCAATGATTTAAGCTGCATACTCACCTTTCTGCCAAGCCAGCGTTATCTCAAAAAAAGATAGTAACTATCAAAACAAATCGTTTCTAGAAATAGTTTCTCGCGCGTAGTCTGGCTGTGCAGTACCGCGCTGCCCACCTTGCCCGAAAGGCGGCACAAAAAGGACACAACCTGATGAGCCGAACATTTACTTCCCACGATTTGCCCGCCCTGATGACCGGCATAATGGCGACCCTAGCGGGGATCGGCATTGCTCGCTTTGCCTACACGCCATTATTACCGGTGATTATTCAGGAGGGTTGGTTTACCGCAAGCCAGGGCGCCTACTTGGGGGCCGCCAATCTGCTGGGCTACTTTATCGGCGCGCTTGTCGCCCACTCCCTGAGTGAGCGCTTTTCTACGCGCCACGTAATGGGGGCAAACTTCGCAGGTATCGCTTTAAGCTTTGTGCTTTGCGCTGGGGAGGGCGGTTTCACCTGGTTCTTCTTCTGGCGCCTGGTGTCAGGCATTGCGGGCGCCATTTTAATGGTGGTTGGCCCTTCGCTGGCGTTGGCGGCCACGCCCACAGAAAGGCGAACCCGTGTCGGTGCCATGGTGTTTACGGGGATTGGCCTGGGCGCTCTGCTTTCAGCCTTCATCGTGCCGTTGCTGCTTGAATTAAGTCTCGCGTTTACATGGGGCGCGTTGGGGCTGCTCTGCATGATGGCGGGGCTTTTATGCGATCACGGCATCACTCGGCTGGCGTTACCTGCCACGGCCACCTCAACGGCCAATAAATCCAGGGAGTATTCGGGGGTAAAGGTCGTCGTGTGGCTGGTCATTAGTGCGTATGCCCTGGATGCGGTTGGGTTTGTGCCCCACACCGTGTTCTGGGTGGATTATCTCGCCAGGGAAAACGCGCTAGGTAACCAGGCCGCTTCATTTCAGTGGGGGATCTTCGGTTTAGGTGCCGTGTGCGGGCCGCTAATGGTCGGCGCCCTGGCGCAGCGAGCAGGTTGGCATTATGGTTTGGCGATTGCTTTTGTAGCGAAGGCTGCCGCTGTCCTGCTGCCGGTGTTCTCGCTAGCACTGATCAGCCAATCGGTTTCCTCTTTTATGGTAGGGGCGATGATCCCCGGCATTGTCGCACTCACCTCGGGCCGCCTTGCTGAGTTGGTAGGGCCAACCGCGCACAAGAAAATCTGGGGGCAAGCCACCGCCGCTTTTGCTGCTGCCCAGGCAGTGGCTGGCTATGCCATGTCGGCACTCTATGGCGTTTGGGGCACTTACTCGCCGCTGTTCGCCATCAGCGGCCTCATGCTCGTCGCAGGCTTTTTTCTGGTACTGCTTAGCCGTGGTTTACAGCAACGCAACGCGGCGCTTACTGCTCAAAACAGGAGATAATAATGGAACTCTACCTAAACGCCACATCGCCCTACGCGCGCCTGGTGCGCATCGTGCTACTGGAAAAAGGCCTGAGCGACGCCGTTACGTTGAAATGGTGTGACCCCTGGGCAGACGACCCCGCGCTGCTCAAGGCCAACCCTGCCGGGCGTATTCCTGCGCTAGTCACCGAGGAAGGCACCACGCTCAGCGAATCAATGCTGATTGCTGTTTATCTGGATAGCGTTTATCCGGAGAAACCCATGGTGCCACCGCCTCACTTGGGCGAGGTGCTGCACTTGGCGGGGTTGGGACACAACCTCATGGAAGCGGCGTTTACGATGGTGATTGCCAGAAAGCACAATGGCAATGAGATTGACGATAGCGAGCTGGGCCAGCGGCGTTCGCGAGCCATTCAGCGATTACTGAACCAACTGGACAGAGAGCTTGGCGAAGCGCCAACGGCCTCGACTCTTAGCCTCGGTGATATCGCCGCCGTTGTCGCGTTGGATTACCTCGCTTTCAGATTGCCGGAGGTAGCGTGGCAGGAGACCTATCGACCGCTTGCTTCGTGGCACCAGGCTGTGATCACACGTTCGAGCTTTCAGGCGACAGCGTTTACCACATCTTAACGATGATCCAGCGACGAGGAGAAAAGGCCACTGCAACGCCAACGCTACCGACTAAAAACTAACCCGCCGCGATGGGATTAATCTAAGTTAACTGCTAGTCTCGGAATATTAGAGCGAAAAACGCCGCAGGGAACACACGATGCAGAATGCTTGCCAACGGTTCACCCTACTAAGCAGCTCATACAAGGGCAGGCTAGCGGTATTCTGCATGGCTCTACGGACGGTTGCCCCCCGCGAACGCGGCTATCTGCCACGCCACTACTTTTCATGTAAAGACGTGCCGGTCGACGACTTACTCAGCGTTTCAGAAACCATGACTTGTCGCCCTTTTGTCGAGCTGTCCCGCGGTACCCAACCTGCCAAAAATGTGAGGTATTACTGAATGTTGCGAGGGAGGCGCCACCGTTCGACATGAGCGCCTCAAAATCTCATGTTCTTTATCAAGATCTATCTGGTAGGACGGTATGGTCCTATAAGTAGAAGGCTTGCCTATAAAAATGCACTATTAAGAAGAACGTTCTGTTTGACATTTTCCGAAAATAATTACCATTTTGCCGTAACTTGGAGATGGGATTCATGTACCTTAAAAAGGTTTCTATACGGAACTTTCGTCGTTTAAAAGATATATCAATTGATTTCGAAGGAAAGGAAACCGTTTTTGTAGGACCTAACAATAGTGGTAAGACATCCGCAACTGCTGCGATTAGGAGCTTTCTAAGCAGTCGGGACTTCAAGGTTCACGATTTCTCGCTCTGCTCCCTAACAGCGATCAACGCATACGACCCAGATGCTCCTACCCTCCACCCATGCATCCAGCTTGATCTTTGGTTTCATATTGATCCTGACGCGATTGAGTTTGGAACAGTTTTCGCTCTGGCAACTGACCTCGCCGGCGACTTTACGGAACTTGGTATTCGATGTTCCTTGGAAGTGGAGGATACAGGTGAGCTCTGGACCAAATATGATCAAACATTCCCCGTTAACGCAGATGGGCAACGCAAAAAAACACTGGTAGATTTCCTCGCTCTAGAAGGGAATCTTAAGGCTCATTTCAAGACACAATACTATTCTCTGAATAATAGCGACACGGGCGTCGTTTCGGCCTCGCTTGATCCTAGCGAGGGGAAGAAGACGCTTCGCTCATTGCTTCGTGTCGATTTTGTTGATGCGCAGCGGAACATCGACGATGAAAATGCCACGCGAAGCAACAAGCTCTCAGAAGCATTTGCAGCATACTACCAACGAAATCTGGAGCAAGCCGAAGCAGCCGAGGGAGCGGTAACAGTGATCGAACAGAACAATCAGAATTTGACCGATCACTATCAACAACATTTTCAGCCCTTAATGGGGATTATTGCGGACCTGGGGCTGCCCTCGCACAATGATCGGGCAATGAAGGTTGTCTCGACGCTCAGCTCCGAAGTTGCACTGCGAGGAAGCTCCGAACTCTTCTATATAGACGCGTCGTCCAGTCATGAACTGCCTGAGGCCTATAATGGCCTTGGCTTCAAGAACCTTGTCTTCATGGCAATTCAAATCGACAACTTCTATAAACAATGGCTTGCGACCGAAGAAAATCGGCCTCTATGTCAGATGATATTTGTCGAAGAGCCCGAAGTTCACCTGCATGCGCAAGTGCAACAAACATTTATTAAGCAGATGTGGAAAGTGCTCACTCAAGGCGCCGGTGCCAATGAACCGCGCCCACAACTTACTGTAACAACCCACTCGTCTCACGTTCTGGATGCGGTGGATTTCTCAAAAATTCGCTACTTCCGCCGCGTTGATTTGGATGACGGAGGTACAGGGAATACATACCCAGGGTCGATTGTCAAAAGCCTTAAGGAATTCCGACCTGATGAAATCAAGGTCGGTGATATTGAGGTCTCTGCAGATGAAGCACTGGCTTTTCTAAAAAAGTACCTCCGGTTAACACATTGCGATCTGTTTTTCGCTGATGCCGTCGTTTTAGTTGAAGGGGCCGTTGAGAAATTGCTCTTGCCAAAAATGATTGATCTATCAGCGGGTGGTTTGAATTCGAAGTACCTCACGGTTTTGGAAGTCGGCGGGGCATACAGTATGCGATTCTCTAAATTGATGGGTTTTTTGGGTGTTCCCTATTTAATCATCACCGATATCGACTCTGTTGATCCGGCCGACAATAGAAAGGGGTGTAAGGCAACCGAAGCAGGAGCCGTTACATCGAACGCTTCCATAAAGTATTTCTTCGCCGGTAGTGACCTTGTCTCTGACTTGACCGCTAAAGCCGACGTAGATCATATCCAAGACGACAATATGCGATTCGTCGCTTACCAGAAAACATTAGAGATCGAGTATGGGGGGGCAGTCCACAGCTTCCACGGCAGGACACTCGAAGAGACCTTTGTTTATGAAAATCATGAACTCTTCTCTAGTGGGGCGCTGTCGATTGGTAAGAGAATACCTGCTGACGCCGCAGAGTTTCACGACGTTGTCTGGAAGCGGATAAAGAGTTCAACCTTTAAGAAGACTGAATTTGCGATGGATGTTCTGACCCGGGATTCAAACGTTGAAGGTGCTGTGCCTTGGAAGGTTCCACAGTACATAGCAGTCGGGTTGCGCTGGCTAGAGGGCCGTTTAAACGACCAACCGGTTGAGGGAGAGCAGAATGCCTGACCTTAAGCCAACCGAAGCAGATAACGAAATTGCCAGTTGCATAGATGGAAAAACATCCTTCACGGTCATTGCCGGTGCTGGGTCAGGCAAGACCACATCATTGATCGAGGCCCTAAAGAAAATTCGGGAGACCCGAGGGCATCAACTGAGGGAACGAGGCCAGAAAGTGGTTTGTATCACCTATACCAACCGGGCCGTGGCGGTGATTTCATCACGTTTGGGGTTTGATGCGCTTTACTTTGTAACGACACTCCATGGATTCCTCTGGGGAGAGGTTTCCAGGTTTCAAGCTCCTCTAAGAGAGGCGTTGGTTGAGCATGTTATTCCTGGTCATATCGGCAAGGCTCAAGCAGCCGATAATGGAGGGTATTCGCAAAGAGCGATTGCTGCGAGAAAAAAGATTGAGCGTTTGCAATCTGAGCTCGCGGCACTTATCGATAACAGTCCACCCGTGAATTACGCAGAAACGACGGCAAGCGATTACTCGAAATGCTTACTCAATCACGATGACGTCATAGATGTAGCTTCGCACTTAATCGCAACGAAACCGATGCTTCAAAAAGGTCTCGGCTTCAAGTATCCCTATATTTTCGTTGATGAAGCGCAAGACACCTTTCCGCAGGTGATGACTGCACTAAATTCCGTTTGCGCTTTGGAAGGGCTCCCAATCATAGGGTATTTCGGCGACCCTATGCAGCAGATTTACGACAAGCGCGCGGGATATTTCGCTGGGCCTGAAGGATCAGTGCCTATAACGAAGCGAGAAAATTTTCGCTGTTCTGTCTCAGTCATTAACCTACTCAATAAGTTTAGGGACGATGTCGAGCAATTTCCTGCGGGTAAGAACGCGGACGTCGAGGGTAGTGTTGAAATCACTATCGCTCGGGCCCCGGAGCCTGAGGGGGCCAGAAAAACATACACGCCAGAGCAGCTTGATCAAGTGTCCAGCATGTTTCATCAAGCGCTGGAAAATTGGGAGTGGAATGACAGCCCAGCTGTGAAAAAGCTGTTCTTGGCAAGGCAAATGATTGCAAGACGTCTGAACTTCCCAAAACTTCATCGATTGTTCACTGGTGTTTACTCATCATCCCGCTCCCAATCCGACTACGAAGACGGGACACACTATCTTCTAAAGCCTTTTTTAGAAGTGATCCATCCTTTGGTTTCCGCCTCGACCAAGGGAGATTCGAAACGCGTCCTCGATGTCTTGCGACACGGAAGTCCCGCGTTCTCATCAAGTGGTGCGAACAAGGGAAAGTCGCTCACACAAATGCTCAATCGGGCCGGCGAGGTTTCTCGGCAACTATCTGACTTTTGGGGGGGTGCGACAACCAAAGAAATTCTTAAATACTGCGAGGGCGACGCCTTACTTTCGATTTCGGATCGCCTTTCTTTACAGCTAGGACGTGATGCGCGCGATGATTTTGACGCAGAGAATGAGGACCATCAGCGAGACAAAGGAGACTGGTTGGCTGATGAGTTTTTTAAGATGGATTGTAGAGAAATCGCCCCATATGCTGACTTTCTTGATGAAAACTCCCCGTTCAGTACTCAGCATGGTTCCAAGGGCGAAGAATATCCAAAGGTGTTGGTGATGATCGACGACGTCGAAGCCTCTTGGAATACCTACAGCTTCGGGAAGACACTTACACCTGGCACTGCCGGGGATCCAACCGAACGCCAAGCTGAGCTTACCCGAAAACTTGCTTATGTTTGCTTTTCGCGGGCCGAAATAGATTTACGTATTCTTTTCTTTTCTCTTGATCCAGAGAAGGCCGGATGTGAGCTGATCGACAGAGGCTTATTCACAAAGGAACAAATTTCCTACATTTAGCAGTCCGAGCGAAAACCAAGATATTCGCGTCGCTCGGCGTTTTGTGCGTATAACTGAAGGTGTCCGACGCTCCACGCTAAATTGTGAAATTAGGCTGCCGTCTTCTTTAACTGGGAGATAACCAAACTATGTAAGCAGTCGTGTCAATTTGGGTCCCGTTACTGGCCAAATGCTCTTTGCGGGGCGAAAAACCGCTCTTGGCCGATAACTGACAATGCTAGAGCCGGTGTGTAAACTTTAATTAATCCCCGTCCCGCTAACCCGCATCACCTCCCTAACCACCGCATCATTCAAAATCCCCCGTTTGGCTTCCACCAATGTAAGCCATTCGCGGGCGCGGGTGATGCCGGTGTAGACCAGCTCCCGCGTCAGAATCGGGTTGGGCGTTTGGGGTAGCAGCAGTGCCGTGTGCAAGAACTCCGAGCCTTGGGATTTGTGTACCGTCATCGCGAATACGGTTTCTACCGCGTGCAGGCGGGAAGGCAGTACCCAGCGGATGGGATTTTTCGTATCGCTGGTGGGAAAGGCGACTCTATATAAGGTTCTTCCTACGCCGCGCGGGTCGGGTACTGCTAGCGTAATGCCAATATCGCCGTTCATTAGCCCCAGGCTGTAGTCGTTTTGTGTGACCAGCACCGGGCGGCCTTCATACCAGCCTTTCTCTAGTTCGATATCGCTTGCGCTTAATAGCGTGTGGCTGCGCAGTACCTTAGCGATGCGTAAGTTCAAGCCTTCTACGCCCCACGGCCCTTTGCGTAGTGCGCAGAGCAGTTGGAAGTGGCCGTAGGCGTTTAGTACGTGGCTGGCCCAGGTGTCGTAGGCCTTTTTGTTTTCCTCAAAGGCTAGGGTTACCTCGGGGCGCTGTTGGTCCAAAACCGTGAGGTAGTGCCGGTAGCCCGTGGGTGGCGCTATTTCTTTATTGGTTTTCTTATCAAGGCGGCCTTTACCGGCATTGGGGAAGCGCTCCGGGGAGCCGGTCACCACCAGGCGCTCCAGGGCGCTGTCATTTTCCCCGCCCAGCACCAAATGATGCAGGTCGGCGTAGCCGTGGCGCAGGGCGCTGTGTACGGCGTTCTGTTTATCGCGTTCGCTAAGCGTGCTTAACGGCTGGTTAATCGCCTCGGCCAACTGGCCAATGCCGCTGGCAGCGTCAAAGCGGTGGCTTACCCGCAGCATGGTAATCGCCTGGTCGAGGGGCTGGCCGTTGGGGCAGGTTAGCGCTTCGGGCAGCGGGTGGCCGGTGAGTTTGGCAAGCCACTCGGCGGTTCTTGGCGTGTAGTGGGCGGCCTCGGCGCGTCGGCATAAATCACCGAGTACGGCACCGGCTTCTACAGAGGCGAGCTGGTCTTTATCGCCCAGCAGCACCAGCTTGGCGTGGGCGGGCAGGGCGCTTAACACGGCGGTCATCATTTCGATATCCACCATGGAAGCTTCGTCGATCACCAGTACGTCCAACGCCAACGGATTGTTGGGGTTGTGGCGGAAGTGGCGGGTGTCGGGCCTGGCGCCTAGCAGGCGGTGTAGGGTGGTGACTTCGGTGGGGATTGAGGCACTTAGTTGTTCAGTGCATGAATCTTCGCTCGCTAAAGCGGTCTCCCACAATGAGTCAGGCTCCTGCAATGAGGTTTGTTTCAACAGAGTGGCCAGCGACTGCGTAGGCAGCTGGCTTACCTGCCCGGCGATGGATTCATTCAGGCGGGCGGCGGCTTTGCCGGTGGGGGCGGCCAGGCGAATGCGTAGCGCTTGCTCGGGCGAATGGGCCAGTTGCAGGGTTTGCAGCAGGGCGAGCAGGCGCACAACGGTGGTGGTTTTGCCGGTGCCGGGGCCGCCGGTAATAATCGCAAAGTGGCTGCGCGCCGCCAGCGCGCAGGCGACCTTTTGCCAATCCAGTGTGCCGTTGTCGGGGAACAGGGTGTTCAGGGCTTGTTGGAGCAGGCCTGAATCAAGCACATCACTACCCATCACCGAAAGCGGCCCATGCCCCATTGCCGTGTTAGCGCCTTCTTCAAGCGCCAAGCGAGCGGCGATTTCCTGATGCAGGGTTTGTTCGTACTGCCAGTAGCGGCGCAAGTAAAGCCGGGTGGTGTGCGGGGTGTCGGAGCGCACCAGCGGCGTGTTGCCGTGGCCGTTGCTGATCAGCGTGGGGTGCTCAAGCGCGGCCTGCCACTCGGCAAGCGTTAGCGTGGCTAATACCTCGCTGGGTAGCGGCGGCGGGTCGCTTAGGTCATCGCCTTCTGGCGGTAGCGAAAGGGCGAAATCCGGTGCGTTCAGCGTCGCGTTTAAGTCCAGGCACACATGGCCTCGGCCCAGCTGGTGGCTGGCAAGCGCGGTAGCCAGCAGAAGCAGCGGCGGCACCTGGCCTCCCTCGCGGGCGAAGAAGCTGACCAGCGCGCGGTCCAGGTCGCGCAGCCAGCCCCTGGCGACCCAGCGCTCGCAAAGCGCCATTAAAGTGCCCGTATCGTTCAGCGCCGGGTGCCGTTGGTGGACAAGTGCTACTGTGCTGTTACGTGGCGTGGCAGGCGCAGGCTCGTTTTCGCCGAACAGGTCCAGGGTTTGTAAATCTTTCATGCCGTTTCCTTAAGGCCAGCGCCGTTGGCCGTGCCTGCAAATAACGCATCCAACGCTTCAATCAGCGCCACCGGGGCGGGTTCGGGGTGTACGCCGCGTGCAGGCGTCCGGCTGCCACGCAAAAATACGGTCAATGAGCCGCCCAAATGGACGTGCGGGTCGTAGTCGGGCAGGCGGGCTTTTAACAGCCGGTGCAGCGCCAGCAGGTACAGCGCGGCCTGTAGGTCGTAGCGTTTTTCAAGCAGCGCGGCACTCAGTGCCTCGGCACTATAAGCGCTGTCGTCTGCGCCCAGGTAGTTGGACTTCCAGTCCAGCACGTAAAAGCGCCCATCAAACTCAAACGCCAAGTCGATAAAGCCTTTGAGCATACCGTTGAGCGTATCGGCATCCAGCGCGGGCCGCGCAAGGCCGGGAAGTAAGTGCTGGCTAACCAGCGCATCCAGCGCTTGCGTATCTACCTGATGGGCAGCAAACCAGAACTCTAGTTCAACCTGATAACCGCTTAGCTGTTGAAGCGCCACGGCACTTTGCTGGCCGGGAAGCGGCAGCTGGGTGCCGAGCAAATCCTCAAACCAGCCTGCCAGCGGTTCATACCATGCTTGCCAACCGCGCAGTTGCAGGCGGCGGCGCAGAGTGTCTTCACGGGCGGCGGTGTCTTCAAGCGCCTTGGCAAAGCCCAACTGGCCTGCCCATTCCAACAAGCCGTGTAGAAAGGTGCCGGGGCCGGGGCCGCGAGGGAAACGGTGCAGGTGGCTTGCGTTTGCTCTCGGCTGGTCGCTGTCAGCTGGTAATAGGGAGTGAGTGGTTACACTCGCCATGGGCTGCCCGGTTAGAGGAGAACCTTGCAGCAGGTCTTGCGGTTCATCCAGCACTTCAAACGTGGTGGCTTCCTGGGGCGTGGTGGGTTCCGGCGTGGGGGCAGCGGTTGATAACAGCCCTGAGATGCCGCCCGTGGTGCGCAGCGCCGAGTAGCTGGCGATCCACCACTGCTCGCGGGCCGGGCGCGTGGGCGTGCGGGCTTGCCCCAATGCTTCTTGCTGCTGGGCGGGCGTAAAGCACAGTGCAGTAGGGGCTGGCGCAGGCTCCAGGGCGATGTCGCTTTTATGGACCAGCGCGGCAAGCGCTTCGCTGAACTCGTTGGGCGCAATGTAGTTACCGCCGTTAAGCAGGTAACCCAGGGCGCTGCCTTCACCATCCTTTAACGGCGCAAGCCCCAGCCAGGTGGCATGGCGGGCGCGGGTAAGTGCCACGTAAAGCTTGCGTAAGTCTTCGCCTAAACGTTCGCGGTCGGCGGTGGCGAGTGTTTCTGCATCGGCGCTTAGGCTTAGCTGTAAATTGCCTTCGCCATCGTGCCAGCGCAGCGGCACATCGCCTTTTTTGGTGGGGCGATGGTTGGCAATAAACGGCAGAAATACCAGCGGGTACTCAAGCCCCTTGGATTTATGGATGGTCACGACCTTGACCAGGTCCGCATCGCTTTCCAGGCGCAGCTTGTGGCTGTCGCCGTGGCTTTCCGGGTCAGCAATCGCTTCCGCCAGAAAGCGAATCAGCGCGTGCTCGCCATCCAGTTCCTGGCTTGCCTGCTGAAGCAGTTCGCCCAGGTGAAGCAAGTCGGTTAGCAAGCGCTCACCTTCGGTCAACGCAAGCAGTCGGGCAGGAATGTCGAAGTCCACCATTAGCTTGCGCACCAGCGGCAGCACGCCCTGGCGCTGCCACAAGCGGTGGTAACGGCTGAACTGCTCTACCCGGGCCTCCCAGGCAAGCTCGCTCTCGTTAAGGTGATCAAGCTCGCTAAGGCTTACCCCAAGCAGCGGCGTGGCAAGCGCTGCGCGCAGCTTGGCTTCCGCCTGGCGGGAGTTGGCCTGGGATTCCGCACAGGCGCGCAGGCAGGTTTCCACCTGCTGGGCGATAGATGAGCTAAAGACCTTGTCGTGATCCGAAAGATAAACGCTTTTAACCCCACGGCTGGCAAGCGCCAGGCGAATAGCGCGGGCTTCCTGCAGGCCGTTCACCAGCACCGCCATGTCAGAGGGTTTGAGTGGCGTGAGTTCGCCCTCGGCTTTAAAACCCGCTTGCCGCTTGCGACCCGCTTCCAGCAGGGCGGTCATGTGGGAAGCGCAGCCTTCGGCCATTTCAAGCTGATAGGCGGTTTTGGAAAGCGGCTCGTCAGCCGCCATTTGCCACAGCGTCATGGCGGGCAGCGGCGCGCCGTTCAACACCAATTGGTCGGCGCGGCCTTTGGCGTCGACCGGTAAAAACGGCAAGGGGTTCTCGCCGCCTTGTTCACGAAATAAAAACGCGCCCGCTTCGTGCTTGTCGGCGTAGTTAAAGCAGTGGTTAACCGCGTTGACCATCGCAGCACTTGAGCGAAAGTTAGTGCCCAGCGTAACGTGACGGCCATCGGTGTCGTGGCGGGCTTTCAGGTAGGTGAAAATATCCGCGCCACGGAAGGCGTAAATGGCCTGCTTGGGGTCGCCAATCAGCATCACGGCGGTGTCGCGGCGCGGTGTAGCAACGTTATATACCGCGTTAAAAATGCGGTACTGGATTGGGTCGGTGTCCTGAAATTCGTCAATCAGTGCGACCGGGAACTGGCGCTGGATTTGGGCGGCCAGCGCTTCTTTATTGGGGCCTTGCAGGGCGCGGTCCAGGTGCGTGAGCAGGTCGTTGGGGCCCATTTCAGCGCGGCGCTCCTGCTCGCGTTCCAGGCGCTTGCGGCACCACTGCACGGCGTGAATCAGCAGGTCGTTGCGCGGCTCGGGCAGGGCATTAAGCTCGCCGGGCAGTTGGGCGAGCGCTTCCCACACCGCTGGGCAGGGCGGCGTGCCCACTTTCCAGATATCGGCCATGCCCTCAGGCGTCATGCGCCGCCAGGCGGCATCGGTAAGCTGGGGGTGGTCGGCATCGCTGGTGCACCAGTCACGCAGCGCGCCTAGCCAGTTGGCGCGGCTTTTGGCGTTAAAGCTTTGGCCCTTAAAGGCTTTTTGTTGGGCGGCTTCTTCCAGCGCGGGCACCACATCGTTCAGCCATGCAGCCCAGGGGGCTTTTAACGCGCTGAGTTTGGCGGCTCGGGCGGCCTGGCAGTTCGTTAGCGTTTGCAGAGGTTCGGGGCGTTGTTCGCCCAGCGCGTCGCACTCAGGCAGTAGGCGTTGCAAGCTGGCGTGCAGGTCGTCGGGGGATTGCCAGTAGCTAACAATGCTTTCCAGCGCGTCGCTCTCAAGGGCGTAGTAAAAGCTGCGCCAGTAGTCGCGCACGACGTCTTGTTCTAGCTCGCGCTGGTCGTTCTCCAGGTTCAGCGAGAACAGGCTGCCGCTATCGAAAGCGTGCTCGCGCAGCATGCGGTAGCACCAGCTGTGAATGGTGGAAACGGCGGCTTCGTCCATCCACTCGGCGGCCAGTGCCAAGCGCCGTGCGCAGGCGGGCCAGGCCGAGGGTGGGTACTCACTGCGCAGCTCAAGCAGCAGTTTGTCGCCTGCGTTTTCATCACTGCGAAAAATCTCAGCGGCTTCCACTAGCCGGTTACGAATCCGCTCGCGCAGTTCCTGGGTCGCGGCATTGGTAAACGTGACTACGAGAATTTCGGGCGGCGTGAGCGGGCGGATAAAGGCGTCGTCATCCTCTTTGCTGCGCCCGCCCAATACCAGGCGCACGTATAAAAGCGCGATGGTGAAGGTTTTGCCGGTACCGGCGCTGGCTTCGATCAGGCGGCTGCCGTGCAAGGGCAAGCTCAAGGGGTTGAGTGGGGCGGGGTGGCTCATCACTGGTCTCCAGGAGCAGGCGCTAGCAGGCACAAAAACAACACGCCCCGGATGGGGCAAATAGGGGCGGCTGGAGAACTATATCGCGATGACCCTTAGGGAGCAAAAAGCAGCGAGCAAAAGGCACAAGCGAGCGGGTTGGGCTGGGAGCCAGCGCCATCACCTGATAATCTTGTCGGCTAGCCACTTTGCGGGCGACCGGTTTACGCTACCGCGGCTTCTGTTCACGTTGATGATGAGACTTCATGCTGACCTCGCTTCTGGATAACGACTTTTACAAAATCACGATGCAGAACGCCGTGATTAAACGCTTCCCGTATGCCCATGCGCGCTACGCTTTTATTAACCGTGGTGCGCATGCCTTTCCAGAAGGGTTCGGTGCTGCATTACGCCATGAAGTCGATAATATGGCGGCGCTTCGCTTAAACGACGAAGAGAAGCGCTATCTCGAAACGACCTGCCCTTATCTGGACCCCACTTATCTCGATTTTCTGGCCGGGTTTCGTTATGACCCCAGCGAGGTCATTATCGAGCAGCAGGGGGAGGACCTTTCGGTGGTGATTGAAGGCCCGTGGTATCGCACCATCCTTTGGGAAGTGCCGTTGATGGCGCTGATCAGTGAGCTTTGGTATCGGTTGCGTGGTATTACGATTACCCCTGAAGCGGATGCGATGATCGAGCAGAACGCCCAGGAAAAAATCGAGCTTTACCACCGCATGGGGCTCAAAATCGCTGAGTTTGGTACGCGTCGGCGTTTCTCCTTTAATGTTCACGACCGTGTGGTGGGCGCGCTTCGCCATCACGGAGGCGAGTCGTTTACCGGTACCAGTAATGTGCTACTGGCGATGCGCCATGATGTGAAGCCGATTGGTACGCACGCCCACGAGTGGTTCATGTTCCACGGTGCCCGGTTTGGTTTCAAAATGGCTAACAGCCTGGCCCTGGAGCATTGGGTGGACGTTTACCGGGGCGACCTGGGCATTGCGTTAACCGATACGTTTACCTCGCAAGCCTTTTTCGACAGCTTCGATAAGAAGTTTGCCAAGCTGTTTGATGGCGTGCGCCACGATAGCGGCGACCCAATCGACTTTGCCTCACAAACCATCGCGCACTATGAGCGCCTGGGCATTGACCCGCTGAGCAAGACGATTATCTTTTCCGATGCGCTCACGCCGGAAAAAATCGAGCGCATTCATGCGTTCTGCAAAGACCGTATCGGCATGGCATTTGGTATTGGCACCAACTTCACCAACGATGTGGGCGAGGAGCCCATGAACATGGTGATCAAGATGGTCGAGGCGCGCCCAGAAGGCCAGGGCTGGCTGCCGGTCATCAAGCTTTCCGATGTGGCCGAAAAGAACACCGGCGACCCGGAAATGATCTCGCTGGCCAATCGCATACTCCTGGTTAATCACACGCATTAAGCGAAGCGCGTCTTCTTTTACTGAGCAGCACTACTCTTTCACCGCACGGTAGAGCGGCAGATAAAGGGCGTCTGCCAAGGCGGCGAAGCGGAGGGCGGGATTAGCCCCTTCCTGGTGACCCTCGTTAAATAGCGCTTCAAAGTGGGGCCATTGGCGGGCGAGGTAGGCGCTTTGCGCGACTTCGCCGGTTTGAAAGCGCCCGCCTTCATAGGTGCTTGCCGCTGCGCTAAAGGCGTCGCTATCGGCGGTGCTGTCCACCGTTCCCTCTTTACTCAGCCAGGCAAACGCTGCTTGCGGGGCAAGGGGCAGCGGCAGGGTCATTCCCGCTTTCCAACACTGCACAATAGTCGCTAGATGGCCCTGGGCGGTATCCGCTGCTAGTGGTTCAAAGCGCGCATGGCCCGCTTTGGAAAGCAGCTGGGTGGTCATCGGCGACACCGCATTGGCAGCCAGGTGGGCCACCCAAGGGCGGAGTAGATGCTGCCAACGGTACTGCCCACGGCCACGCGCATTACTAATCAAGCTGTTGCTCACCAGCAGCAGGCGGCAGCGCTTGCCGCTCTCATCCGTGCGCAGTTCGTTAATCCAGTCGTTAACCGAAAGCTCGTGGGAGTTAAATGCGACCGCTTGAGGGGTTTCCACGGCGACGGGCCACTCTTCGAGCGCTTCCCGATAGGCATCAAACAGCGCTTGCATGGGCTCGGCCAGCGATTCGCTCATGCGCTCGCCAAAAGCGCCTACCGCTAGCACGCCCTGGCCCTTGATGCGCTCAAGCGCGGCAAACATGGCGTCTTCACGCGGCTCGCCGTTGTCTACCGCATGGCGCTGGGCGGCAATCAGTTGGTCCTGCAGTTGCCAGTGTTGTAGGCCGTTAAGCACAAACGGCTCGACGTCTAACTGGGTCAGAACCTCCTGCTCAAAATACACGCCAAGGCGGGTGTTGAAGAACGCCTTGGCCGGTTCACGCAGAAAACTGCCTAGCTGGGCAAGCGTTAGTGGAACGTCCTGGTTAAATTCGAGCAGGGCACTTTGCTGTTTATTTGGGTTTTCCTGTGAGGCGAGCAGCGCGTGCTGTTCGTGGGCATCGCGCC
This sequence comes from Halomonas citrativorans, assembly GCF_014898005.1. Taxonomy (NCBI): domain Bacteria; kingdom Pseudomonadati; phylum Pseudomonadota; class Gammaproteobacteria; order Oceanospirillales; family Halomonadaceae; genus Halomonas; species Halomonas citrativorans. Next base: position 5,464 of record NZ_JABUYX010000016.1, on the reverse strand, counting down.
ATTCATGTACATAGGTAAAGAGCCGGGCCTGGGAGGCTGAACTACCGGGCTGGGCAAAATAGCGATGGCTAAACGGTTGCAGCGGGTGCTCGGTGGTCAGCGCTTCAATCAGTGGCTCGTCAGCCTGGCGTTGGCTTACCCAGCCTGCCGCCAGGTGATCGCGCAGTTGGCCGACCAGCACGGAAGGCGGCATGGGGTTGTTGTCGATCTGGCTGCGGCCCACCCAGCTGATATAGAGCTGCTGGCGCGCTGACAGCAGCGCCTCCAGAAACAGGTAGCGGTCATCCTCCCGGCGGGAGCGGTCGCCGGGGCGGTAGTCGCTGCCCATCAGGTCAAAATCCAGCGGCGGTTGGGAGCGTGGGTATTCGCCATCGTTCATGCCCAGCAAACACACCCGCTTGAAGGGAATGGCGCGCATCGGCATTAACGTGGCGAAGTTGACCGCCCCGGCTAAAAAGCGCTGAGAAAGGCTGTGCTCATCAATTTGCGAGAGCCAGTGTTCGCGCACCATGGAAAGCGGCAAATCGTCATTCAATTTGGCCTCTTCGGTGCTGTCGAACAGTTGCTGAAGCGCGCCTTCCAGCTTGGTCAGCATCACGCTCTCTGCAGCGTCATCGGTAAGAAAGTAGGTTTCCAGCAGCTCGCGCAGTCGGCTCACCCAGTTGGCGGCGGTGGTCGGCTGGCAAAAAACCTCCCACGTGGTTTCCAGCTTCTCAAGCAGTGTTGCCAGCGGCCCGGCAAGTGAGGCTTCAAGCCCGCCGATGTCATCAAACGGCTCAATACCTTGCCACGCGTCCGCCACGCCCACGGTGTAGCCCAACAGCAAACGGCGCAGGCCAAACGCCCAGGTGTTCTGGCTTAGGCCCTGGGGCAAATCAAGCCGGGTGCGCTGCTGGGCGTTTAAGCCCCAGCGGATGCCCGCACCCTCAATCCAGCGGTTTAGTGTGGGCAAATCGCGCTCTTCAATGCCAAAACGGGCGCGCAGGGCGGGCACGTCTAACAGGTCGAGCAGGTCGCTCACTGAGAGGCGCAGCTCCGGCAGGCGCAAGAGTTTTTCGAGCGCAATCATCAGCGGCAGGCGGTGGCGGCTGGCCTGGTCTGAAAGGGTGTAGGGAATATAGCGCGGGTCGTCGCGGCCAAGCGTGCGGTAGCTTGAGCGGTACTGACCAAACACCGCTTCAATATGCGGCGCGTAGCGGTCAATGTCCGGCACCATAACGATGATATCTCGTGGGCGCAGCTCGGGGTCGGCGCTGAAAGCGGCCAGCAGTTGGTCGTGAAGGATCTCCACTTCGCGCTGGGGGCCGTGGGCGATATGAAACACAATCGAGTCGTCGTGGGTTGCATCAACCGCAGGCCAGGTCGTTTGGGTTTCGGCCACCGGGCGCAGCTCGCGGATATCATCCTGGAGCTGGCTGAGTAGGCAGGCGTGCTCGGGCGTACTGAACGGCTCGAACATATCAATACGCAGCGCCTGTTGCTCAAACAGAGTTTGGTAGTTGCCTGAATCATCGTGTTCATCCAGTAGGCGCAGATAGTCGCGCCCCTGCTTTCCCCAGGCCGCCAACAGCGGTTGGGCATGCAGATGCAGCGCGCTATCTACATCGCCGTCGCCGAGTACGTCCAGCGCTTCGGGCATGCCCGTTTTACGCTGCTGGCGGTAGCGGTTGGCGCGCAATAAATCCTTGTGTTCGATGATATCTGCCCAGTAAAACTGGCAGGGGTTATGCACGCACAGCACGATTTGGCAGCAGCGCGAAAGTGCTGCCAGGGCTTCCAGCGTTTGCTGAGGCAGCGAGGAAATCCCAAAAATAATCAGCCGACGCGGCAACCCCGGCGGGCAAGCCTGGCCTTCCAGCTGTTCGGCGACCTCTAAAAAGCGGCTATGCACTTGGGCGCGGCTGCTGTTAAGCCCGGCCTCGCCCTGGGAGGCGGCAACATCATCGCGCAGGGCGCGCCATAGCTCGGGTTGCCAGCGCTGGTGCTCATCCAGCGGGCGCGCTTCGCCGCGTGCGGTAATGAGTACGTCCTCGCCCCGTGCCCAGGCGTCTAGCCAGTCGGCGCGGTACACCTGGTATTGGTCGAATAAGTCCGCCAGGCGCTCGGCCAGTTGATAGTGCTTACGCTGGTCGCGGTCGGTTTCCAAAAAGCGCGCCAATGGGGCAAAGGCGGGCTTCTCAGCGAGGCTGGGCAGTAAGCGCAGCAAGCGCCATACCAGGCGCGATTTATCAAATGGCGAAGTTTCAGGCACCGCCTGGGCATCACCGGTAATATGCGTTAACACCGTGCGGTAGGCCTGCCATAAAAAGCGCGCAGGCAGGGTAACGTTCAGCGCCGCCGCAATGCCCGCGCCGCCCTGTGCCGGATCTTCCGCCAGAGCCAGCTTCAACCACTGCCCGATGCCGTTGCTCTGCACCAGAATCGTCTCGTTCTCAAGCGGGCCTAACGGATGAAGGCGCATCCACTCAACCGCTAACCCGCGCAGGTCTTCCAGGCGGTTGGCATGCACCACCATAAAACCCGGCGTAAGAGGCGATGTATTGGCAAGCAATGAGGGTGACGACATGCGGCGATATTTCCTTCAAGGCGGTAGCGATAAGGCACAGTGCTTAAGACACGTACTTAAGACTACTATGGTGCCATAAGTTAAACGTCTTTAGTGGGTGCTATCGATAGGAACTTTTGCAGCTTATGGGTTATCATAAGTGATAACTTTAGGGGCTGTTTAATGCAATGGCAGATTGATTTCTATCCTGGTGTTGAAAGCGACATCCTTGGTATGCCGCCAAAAATTCAGGCCAGGATGCTTCGGTTGTTAGAAATGGTTGAGCAGCATGGGGCGAACTTGGGTCCGCCGCATACGGAAGCGATGGGAGACGGTCTCTTTGAGATAAGGGCAAAAGCCAAAGAGGGTATAGGGCGCTCCTTATTTTGTTACGTACAGGGCCAGCGGATAGTTGTTCTCCATGTCTTTATTAAAAAGAGCCAAAAAACGCCTCGCCAAGCGTTAGCACTAGCCCGGTCCAGACAGCGTGAGGTACAGCCGTGATGAATTTAAAAGCATTGAAAGAACAGGCGCTCCAGAATTCTGAGGTTAACGCTGAGTACGAGCGGTTGGCGCCTGAATTTGAATTAGCCAACACGCTTATTTCCATGCGTCAGCGTGCGGGCCTTACTCAGGAAGAGCTGGCTCAGCGATTACATACTCAGAAAAGCAATATCAGTCGGTTAGAACGTGGTGACAGTAATCCTGGCTGGAAAACACTGCAGCGTTATGCTCAAGCGTGTGGGTTTGATCTGTCTGTCCTGCCTCGACCCCATAAAGCAGCTGTTTAGCTTAAATAGATAACCATGTGTTTTTCATCTTCTCTTGCGCGCAAGCCAGGGTATCCCCAAGCTATGCAGATACTTTGAGTAAAGCCAAGAGGACTTCCCCATGACCGATACACCAAACCATACTCGCCGCCATTCCGCCCCGGTGGTCGATGGCGTGGGTAAAGCCGCCAGCCGTGCCATGTTGCGCGCAGTAGGATTTAACGACGCTGATTTCAAAAAGCCCCAAGTGGGCGTGGCCTCTACCTGGAGCATGGTGACGCCGTGCAACAGCCATATTGGTGAGCTTGCCGAGCAGGCCCGCGAGGGTGCCGATGCTGCAGGCGGTAAAGGTGTGGTCTTCAACACCATCACCATTTCCGACGGTATTGCCAATGGCACCGAGGGCATGAAGTACTCGATGGTCTCGCGGGAGGTGATCGCGGATTCCATTGAGACCGTTGCGGGCTGCGAAGGATTTGATGGCCTGGTGGCAATTGGCGGCTGCGACAAAAACATGCCGGGCTGCGTAATGGGGCTGGCACGTTTGAATCGCCCCAGCGTGTTTGTATACGGTGGCACCATCATGCCGGGCAAAGGGCACACCGATATCGTCTCGGTGTTCGAGGCCATGGGTGCTCACTCGCGGGGCGATATGGATTTGATTGAGCTCAAGCAGATCGAGGAAACCGCGATTCCTGGTCCCGGTTCGTGTGGCGGTATGTACACTGCCAATACCATGGCATCGGCCATTGAAGCGCTGGGCATGAGCCTGCCGGGCAGCTCGGCACAAAACGCCATTTCCCAGGAAAAACGTGACGACTGTAAAGCGGCGGGCGAGGCGGTGCTTGAGCTGCTGGCGCGGGATATCAAACCTTCCGATATCATGACCCGTAAGGCGTTTGAGAACGCGATTACCGTGGTGATTGCGTTAGGCGGCTCTACCAACGCGGTGCTGCATCTTATCGGCATGGCGCGCACTATCGATGTTGAGCTGACGCTTTCCGACTTTACCGAGATCGGTAAACGCGTGCCGGTAGTGGCAGATCTTCGCCCCAGCGGCCACTACATGATGAGCGAGCTTGTGGCGCTTGGCGGTATTCAGCCGCTGATGAAAAAACTGCTGGAAGCTGGCCTTCTACACGGCGACTGCCTGACGGTCACCGGGCAAACACTGGCGGAAAACCTGGCAGGCGTTGAAGCCTATCCGGATGACCAGAAAATTATCGCGCCGCTGGATAAGCCGATTAAAACCGAAAGCCATCTGCGGATTCTTTATGGCAACCTGGCGCCGGAAGGTGCGGTCGCTAAAATTTCCGGCAAAGAAGGCACGCGCTTCTCCGGCACGGCGCGGGTGTTTGGTTCTGAAGAAGAAGCTCAGGCGCGCATCAATGATGGCACCGTGGTGGCAGGCGATGTCGTGGTTATTCGCTACGAAGGCCCCAAAGGTGGCCCGGGTATGCGCGAAATGCTCACACCGACGTCGGCCATTATGGGGCGCGGCTTGGGCAACGACGTCGCGTTGATTACCGATGGCCGCTTTTCAGGCGGTAGCCACGGTTTTGTGGTCGGCCACGTAGCACCGGAAGCCTTTGATGGCGGCCCGCTGGCGCTGGTGGAAAATGGCGATCTCATCACCATTGATGCCGAAGCGGACACTATTGAAGTGCAGCTAAGCGATGAAGAATTGGCAACCCGCCGTGCCGCGTGGCAACAGCCCGCACCGCGCTATACCCGCGGTGTATTGGCCAAATATGCACGGCTGGTAAGCTCAGCAAGCACCGGCGCCGTTACCGACCAAAGTGAGTAAATGACGCTAGCGGCCCGGCCATTCGCGCCGGGCCGTCGTTACGGAACACGCCTATATGCGGTTTGGTGGCGTGCGACAATACGTTTACCGAATTTTGTAGCGCGTGGTAAGCGCCAGCGCACCCGCGGATGCAGCGCGAAGCGGTGCCGTAGTTAGGTGGCGCAGTCCGGGCGGCTGGCGCCGCCATTCGCGGGTGCCTTGCCGTTCGTTCCTCACGGCGCGTTACCGCGCGCTACGATGTGTGCAGCCATCTGAGGGGATTCTTGTAGCGCGTATATGGACTCCTCCTCGCTTGCAAGCACAAAAGGTCATGGCGGCTATGTCGACTGCGAGCGTATATTC
>NZ_JABUYX010000015.1:0-74596 GCF_014898005.1 Halomonas citrativorans | reverse complement strand
GGCTCAAACGTTGTTCATGAACCGCCGTGGTACGGAACCGTATGCCCGGTGGTGTGAGAGGACAGGGGAGGCGACTCTCCTTCCTACTCGATTGTTCGTTCATTTATCCCTTTCTGAAAAGCGCTAAGTACGTGCCCCTTCGAGGTGAACGTCCTGTGCTTTTTTCGTCATGGCACCGGCAAGCCGGCAGAGCAATAAAGCGGCCACGCCACACAGCGTAAGTGTTAGTGGCATCAGATGCGGCCCCTGGGTCGCCAAGCTGGCAACATAGCCAACGGCCGCCGCGACCACATAGTGCAGGGTACCCATCAGCGCCGAAGCCACGCCGGCCTGCGCCCCGCCAGCGTTCATGGTTAGCGCGGTCAAATTACCAAACACCAGTCCGAGCGCCCCAATCGCCACCCCCAGCAGCGCCACGTACGTTTCGAACGTGACCATATCCGTCGTGACGACCAGATATAAAAGCGCACCCGCCAGTGCATGTATACCAAGCCCGATATAAGTTACCCCGGCAGGCGTCATACCGCGTGCAGACAACGCATTGGACAGCATGCCACCGATAATCAGCCCGACAGAATTGGCGGCAAACAGATAGCTGAAATGGGTCGGGGTCATGCCAAAATGGTCGGTAAACACAAACGCTGCGGCGCTGATATAGGTGAAAAGTGACCCCAGAACAAAGCCTCCGGCCGCCGTATAAGCCATGAAGACTCGACGACGAGACTGAGCCAGATACCCACGCACGACACTGCTTACGCTAAGCGCTGTGCGCTGCCCAACATCAAGCGTCTCGGGAATGGCGGCCAGGCTCCATGCCAATCCAATAACGCCGAGAGCTGCCAGCATCCAGAAAATACCGCGCCAGCCACCGTGCTCAAGCAGAAAGCCTCCCATCATGGGCGCCACGACGGGTGCAATCATCATGACTTGCATCAATAGCGAAAAGATTTTGGCAGAGCTTTTTACATCGCAAAGATCGGCCACAATGGCACGCGGCGCGACCAATCCGGCGGCCGCGCCGATGGCCTGTAAAAATCGGGCAGCAAGTAACCACTCAAGCGTAGGCGCCATGGCCGCAACCACCGAGCCCGCCACAAAGATCACAAGCCCCACCAGGAGCGGCATTCGGCGGCCAAAACGCTCCAGTAGCGGGCCATAAAGGCACTGCCCCAGCGCCAGTCCTGCCAAAAAGACCGACAGCGTTTGCTGCACGCTGCCTGCCGAGACCTCATAGGTGTGCGCAATCATCGGCATGCCGGGCAGATACATATCAATCGCCATGGCATCGAGTGCGGTCAAAAGGGCCAGCAGAGTGACTAGCGCCATGCCCACGGTACTTTGGTGAGTATTCTCACGGATGGCCTGTTCAGTCATGATGCTCTCCTACAAGCCTGGCGATGCTGTCGCCCATAAGGCGTTCAAGCGCGTTGAGACGTGCCTCAAAGCGCTCGGTGCCAATATAAATAAGCGCCACGTGGAGGCTATCCACCATGCCCATGTAAGCGTGGCCCAGTATCAGGGCATCTTGATCGGAGAGTGCCTCCCCCACATGGCGACGCAGCGCTGCCGTAAAATCTGCTAACAGCTGTTGCATGTAAGTTTCGTAGCCTTCCTGAAGCTCGTGGAAAAGCGACTCAGGTGGAATATACGAGGTGCGTAGCAGAAACCGAAAGTGCTCAGAGTCGGCGTAACGTGCCAACAACGATTCGCAATAATGCTGGCCTGGCAGTCCAGTATTGGAATGCTCAAAGCATTCATGAGCAAATTGCGATTCAATTTTCAAGGCATCTTCAAACACCGCCAAAAACAGCGCGTCCTTATTTTTGATATGCGAATAAAGCGATGCTTTGCGAATACCGGCGTCGGCAGCAATCCCCGCCAGTGAGGCGCCCTCATAACCATGCCGGGCAAACTGGGCAACGGCCGCGTTGAGCACCCGGCGTAGCGCGGGTGTTGTCGTGGATAACATTTCGAGTCTCCGAACATGAAACATCTTGATGATGCATGCTTAAAGCATGTCAAAAACCAAGCGACGCATCATACTATAAAAGCTACCGACCGGTAGGTAGGTTTGAGTGGTGTAGAAAAGGCCCTTTCGGGCCAATAATCTGACACTATCCGATTTAAAACATGCTGTTGTCGTTGGCCGCTTCTTCCGGCACAGACTGGATGACATCCCAGTGCTCGACGATCATTTCATTTTCAACGCGGAAGATATCCACAACGGCCTCACCGCGATCCTCATCACCATTGGTAGAGTGAACATGCAGCCAGACCAGATCGCCATCGGTCGCACTACGCACGATCTCGCTTTGGTAGTCCGGGTTTTCCTGGAAGTAGCCTGCAAAGTAATCCACGAAAGGCGCCTTGCCATCCGGTACGCCCGGATTGTGCTGAATGTAATCTTCCGCCAGCACCAATGAGCTCTGCTCTGTTTCATGCTCGTTGAAGAACTGGTTATAGAACTGGATGACCAATGCCCGGTTTGCTTCCTCGGCCTCAAGATCACGTTCGGCTTGCGCAAACGATACGGCGGGTAAAGATAGCATCAGCACCGACGTGGCAACGCTCAACGGTTTCAGTAACGACATGTCAACACTCCTGTTTCGGGTAGATGGATCAAAGGCGCAGCACTAATCACCGCATCATGCCCCTTGAGTTTCACCTTAATAAACGGTCTAAAATGTAGACCTTGGGGTAAACTTAAAGGAGTTCCCATGACCGCACAAGAAGTCACATTTACCTGACCCGGTCACATCTATATGCCCACTGCATACCCATCCATGGAGCCGTGATGACTGCCATTACCGCTAGCGAAGAGATCGTTCTTGAACAGCCTTGCCCGATTCGCGATGTGCTTGACCGCATTGGCGACCAGTGGAGCTTACTGATTCTGGAAGCCCTGGCCCCCGGCACGCTGCGTTTTAATGCCTTGATGCGTGAGATTGGTGATATTTCAAAGCAGATGCTCTCCCGTACCCTCAAACAGCTGGAGCAGGATGGCTTTGTCACGCGTACGCTCTATCCTGAAGTCCCGCCACGGGTGGAATATACTCTAACCCCGTTGGGGCGCTCTTTTCTTGAGCCGATGCAACAGCTGGTAGCGTGGGCAGATGCCCATCACCGCACCATCGTGGCCGCTCGTTTGCAGTATCAGGCTAGCCAGACGTAGACCTGAAACGGGCTATGTGAGAATTAAAAACATCCCCTAACTAACAAGCCCACGACTAAATCGTGGGCTTGTTGGCTGTCTCATTTATTAAAATGTACCCGAATTGCGTCCGTACTTGGTTATTGGCATAGGGCTTCCAGCTCGCGCTTATACTTCAATGGAGCCGGATTTCAAGGACCAGTCCCGCCAGCGTAGATCAAACAGATCCTTGCGGCGATCCTTCATGTTCGTCACTGAGCCCTCTGCGCGCACCACGGTTAGGCGAGTCAAATCCAGGTCCGAGAAGAAAATCATCTCGGTATTGGGGGTGGTTTCCGCCAGCACTGCATCGTGGGGGAAGGCGAAGTCAGAAGGGGTAAAGACGGCAGACTGCGCGTACTGGATATCCAGGTTTTCAATCGAGGGCAGGTTGCCGACGCTACCGCAGAGTACCACGTAGCACTCGTTCTCGATGGCACGTGCCTGGCCACAGTGACGAACCCGCAGGTAGCCATTCTTGGTGTCGGTCCAGAACGGCACAAACAGGATATCCATGTCCTGATCGGCCAGTAGACGGCCGAGTTCCGGGAACTCTACGTCGTAGCAGATCAAAATGCCCACGCGGCCTGCATCGGTGTTAAACACCTGCAAGTTGTCACCGCCTTCGATTACCCAATCGCGACGCTCCTGAGGAGTGATATGCAGCTTGGCTTGCTTGTCGACTTCACCATCGCGGTGGAAGAGGTAGGCAACGTTGTAGAGCCGGTCATTTTCGCCCACTTCAATCATTGAGCCGCCAACAATATTGATATTGTAGGAGACCGCCATGCGTGAAAGTTCGGTTTTAAAGCGTTCGGTAAAGCCTGCCAGAAAACGTATCGCCGCCATTTGGTCCTGCTGAGCGGCGCGGTCTTGCAAGCCCATCAGCGGGGTGGTGAACAGCTCCGGAAAAACCGCAAAGTCACTCTGGTAATCTGAAAGCGCGTCGACAAAATACTCAATCTGCTGAAGGGCGGCTTCTACCGAGGCAAACTCACGCATCTGCCACTGTACGGCGCCAACACGCACTTGGGTTGGGCGCGTATCCAGCACGTTTTCGGCAGGCTCAAAGAGAATATTGTTCCACTCGAGCAGGGTCGCGTAGCCCTTGGACTGCTCATCTTCGGGCAGGTATTTGCGCAGCAGGCGTTTTACCTGGAAGTCGTTAGCCAGTTGGAACGACAAAATGGGATCGTAAATCTCCTTGCGAGAGACTTTTTCGATGTACTGGGCCGGCGTTAGCTCATCGGCATGCTGATAGTATTCGGGAATGCGCCCGCCCGCCAAAATGGCGCGCAGGTTATGCGAACGACACAGCTCTTTGCGCGCTTCGTAAAGGCGCCGCCCCAGGCGGTAGCCGCGGTAGTCCGGGTGAATCAGCACATCCAGCCCGTACATCGCATCGCCATTTTCATCGTTGAGAATAATCTCACGATGGCCAATCAGGTCGTCATACTTATGCGGGTTGGAAAACTCGTCGTAATCCACCTGAACCGTTAGCGCGACGCCTACCAGATTGCCGTCATCTTCAATGGCGATCTGGCCATCGGGAAACTCCTGAATCAGCTTGTCGATGGTGTGGCGGGGCCAGGCGCCGCCAATATTATGATAGACAGCGTCCATCAATGTCTTGAGCTGATCGTAGTCATCGCTCGTCAGGTTGCGCACATTTAGATGCAGGTCTTCCAGGGACATATCAGGGGGTTCCAGAATAAAAAAGAAAACAGCCTAGTACATGATGGCTAGGCGCTGCCCGGCTTATTCACCGACACGTTTCCCACCAGTGGGCGCGTCAAGGTTTGCGCCATGATGACGCCCGCCAGAATCAGAAGTCCACCGGTAAAGTGGAAGCCTGCCACTTGCTCGCCCAGCATCGCCATGGCAATCAGTGCGCTAAACAGAGGCATCAGGTTGATAAAAATGCTCGCCTGGTTAGCGCCAATTTGGCGGACCGCGCGCATCCATAAAAATGTGGTAATGACGGAGGCAGGAATGCCTGCATAGAGAATAAGCCCAATGTTTTGACTATCCACAGGCGTCATTGGCCCCATCAAATAGGGCGGCAGCAAAAACAGTACCGCAAAACATACCTGAGCATAGAGCATTACCCAAGGCGGTAAGTTCATTTTCCAGCGCTTTAGCATAACGCCGTAGAGCGCGTAGCAGCTTGCTGCCACCACCATTAGCGCATCGCCATGGGCAACCTCAAGCTGAAGAAGCGATAAGGGATTACCGCGGCCCAGCAACACGGTGACACCGATAAAGGCCAGCACGCCGCCCATAACGCCGCCCAGGGTTGGCGGCTCACGCAGGATAAGCGCACTCAGCAGCACGGTTAAAAGCGGCACCATCGCAGCTAGAATGCCCATGTTGGTAGCCGTTGTGGTTTCCGCTGCAACATAGGCCAGCCCTTGCCATAGCCCCATACCTAAAAGGCCCAGTAAGGCGAGTTTCGGCCAGTTACGGCGTATTTCCGCACGATGACGAAGCACGGCCGGAAGCACGAAGGGCGTCATCACCGCTAGCGCCAACAGCCAGCGTAAAAAAGCGATGCTGCTCGGCGCAATCGCGCCTACGGTCAACTGATTAATGGTCATGTTGCCCGACCAGATCAGCACGGTGGCTAGTGGTGGCAAAAAGTAAATCAACGGCATAGCGGTTTTCCTTATCGTTAGCCGAATAATGTTACGTGCTTTAACGCAATGAGCAAGACTGAGAAACGATGGCTCTGGATCTCCCAGGTAAGTCGTAAAGGGCTGTACGACGGCGATTGGATGTCATACGCTTGTTTGAATAACGCCAAGGAGAACCGTGATGACCCGTGCGCCCGCTTACCCGCATCTTTTCCAGCCAATTACGATTGGCCATTTAACGCTGCCCAACCGCATTTTAATGGGCTCCATGCATACCAACCTGGAAGAGACACCCAAGGGGTTTGCAAGGTTGGCGGCTTTTTATGCTGAGCGTGCACGGGCCGGGGTAAGTTTAATCGTCACTGGAGGGATTGCGCCAAACCCGGAAGGTGCGGTGTTTCAGGGCGCCAACGCGCTAACCGATGAGACCCAATTGGCAGAGCATCGCCAGGTGGTGGAGGCTGTTCACGCGGAAGGCGGGCATTTGTGCATGCAGATTCTCCATGCGGGGCGCTACGCCTACTCGCCTGAATTGGTGGCGCCCTCGGCAATTCAGGCACCCATTAATCCATTTACTCCCCGTGAACTAAGTAGTGACGACGTTGAACAGCAAATTGCCGACTACGTGCGCTGTGCGTCTCTGGCGCAACAGGCGGGTTATGACGGCGTCGAAATAATGGGTTCGGAAGGCTATCTGATTAATCAGTTTATTTGCCAGCGGACCAACCAGCGCAGCGATGCCTGGGGCGGTAGTTTTGAGCATCGCATGCGCTTTCCGTTGGAAATTGTTAAACGCATTCGAGCGGCAGTGGGCGAGCGCTTTGTGGTGATTTTTCGCCTATCGATGATTGACCTGGTGGAAGACGGCAGCACATGGCAAGAGATCGTCACGCTTGGCCAGGCGGTGGAAGCCGCGGGTGCCGATATCATCAATACCGGGATTGGTTGGCATGAAGCGCGGGTGCCCACCATTGTCACTAGCGTGCCACGCGCGGCCTTTACCGAAGTGACCCGGCGAGTAAAAGCAGCGCTTTCGGTGCCGCTGATCACCACCAACCGGATTAATATGCCAGAGATTGCCGAACAGGTGCTGGCCGAAGGCCACGCCGATATGGTGTCCATGGCGCGGCCGTTTTTGGCAGACCCGGAGTGGGTACGTAAAGCCGAAGCGGGGCAGGCCGATGAAATCAATACCTGTATTGCCTGTAACCAGGCCTGCCTGGATCACACCTTTGCAGGCAAGCTAACCTCTTGTTTGGTTAACCCGCGCGCCTGCCATGAAACCGAACTTGTGATTGAACCCGCTATCACGCCTAAACGCGTGGCCGTGGTGGGCGGTGGGCCAGCGGGGCTTGCCACGGCCGTTACCGCCGCCAGCCGGGGCCATCACGTCGTGCTGTTTGAGCAGCGTGACACGCTGGGCGGGCAGTTTAATTACGCGCGTCGGATTCCTGGCAAAGAGGAGTTTAACGAAACCCTACGCTACTACCGCGTCATGCTGGAAAAGTACGCGGTAGAGGTCCGCTTGAACACCCGTGCCACTCCAGAAGCGCTGGCTGAGTTTGACGATATTATCATCGCCAGCGGCGTACGCCCGCGCACGCTGTCGCTGCCCGGCGCTGAACACCCCAGTGTGCTGAGCTATGCCGATGCCATTGAATCCCCCGAGCGGGTAGGTCGCCGGGTTGCCGTTATCGGGGCAGGCGGTATTGGTTTTGACGTTTCCGAGCTTTTGGCCCATGAAGAGCATCCGGCCCTTGATGTTGATACCTGGTGCGACGAGTGGGGCGTTGACCTGGCCGTTAGCGAACGCGGCGGTTTAAAAGCCCCTGTGGCGCCCGCTGTCTCACGTGACATTGTCATGCTACAGCGTAAAACCTCTAAGCCTGGCAAGTACCTGGGTAAAACCACTGGCTGGGTACACCGGGCTTCGCTAAAGGCGCGCGGCGTTTCAACCTTAACGGGCTGCGAGTATCTTAAAATTGATGATGATGGGCTGCATATTCGCCGCGATGGCGAGGACAGCGTGCTGGGTGTGGATACGGTGGTGGTATGCGCGGGGCAGGAGTCAGTGCGTGATTTAGTGGCGCCGCTTGAAGCGCTCGGTAAACCGATTCATATCATTGGCGGTGCCGATGAGGCGGCAGAGCTTGACGCCAAGCGCGCTATTGATCAGGGAATGCGCTTGGCTGCCCAGCTTTAACCGCGTTGATAGTGGCGGGTGACGCTCGTCCATAAATGACGATAGACTGACTGATCCATCACCTTATTAAGCATAACGTGATGTTAAAGGCGCTAGTGGCACCCAGCTGGCGCTGTAACAATATGAGGTATAAGGATAATTGTCATGACGTCGGAGTGTACCCCCCGTTTTTTAGCCAGCGATAACACTTCTGGTATTTGCCCGGAAGCCATGGCGTATCTACTGGACGCTAATCAGGTTGATGACCTGGCGTATGGCAATGACCACTGGACCGAGCGTGCGGCGAACCGCTTTCGTCAAATGTTTGATTATGACTGCGAAGTGTTTTTTGTTTTTAACGGTACTGCGGCTAACTCACTGGCGCTTTCTGCGATGGGGCGCAGTTACCATAGCGTGATTTGTCATGAGCTGGCGCATATTGAAACCGACGAGTGCGGCGGCCCGGAGTTCTTCTCCAATGGCGCCAAGCTGCTGACCTCGCCAGGGGCGAATGGCAAGCTTACCCCTGAGGGGATTGAGGCCCTGGTGACGCGGCGTAGCGATATTCACTACCCGAAACCTAAAGTGGTTTCGCTGACCCAGGCGACCGAAGTAGGAACGGTATATACCCGTGAAGAACTGCTGGCCATTCGCGCGATTGCCGATAAGCATGATTTGCGCCTACACATGGATGGCGCCCGCTTTGCCAATGCCTGTGCCAGCTTGAATGCTACGCCTGCCGAGCTGACCTGGCAGGTAGGCGTTGATGCACTGTGTTTTTCTGGGACTAAAAATGGCTTGGCGATGGGCGAGGCGATTTTGTTCTTTAATCGCGAGCTGGCAGAAGATTTTTCGTATCGCTGCAAGCAAGCAGGTCAGTTGGCATCCAAAATGCGCTATATATCAGCGCCGTGGCTGGGCCTTTTGGAGAGCGGGGCGTGGCTCACCAATGCTCAACATGCTAACGCAATGGCACAATATTTAACGCAAGGGCTGCAAGCTCTGCCTGGTGTGTCGTTGATGTTTCCTGCTCAGGCAAACAGCGTCTTTGTTGAGTTGCCAGCCCATGCAATTAGCGCCCTAAAAGCCAAGGGGTGGACCTTCTATACGTTTATTGGCGCCGGAGGGGCACGCTTTGTATGTGCCTGGAATACCACCGTTGAATTACTGGATTTACTGATCGCGGATGTCAACGTCGCGCTTGAACAGCACTCTGGGTAGCAAGACTCAGGAGGTTTCAGGCGTATCGCTTTTTGTACCGCCGCTGCACACGCAGCGGCGGTTTTTTTGTAGACGCTCAATAAAAAGGCGTGACGCCTGGCCCGCCATGCAAATGTTGATCATTAGTGAATCGTTAAACGTTTCTGATGAAGTGCTTTTTGGTTAAAACCCTGTTGTATCAACATCCTGCCTTTGAAGCGCAGGACTTTTCTGGCGTATGCCTATGCGTATCACATGTTAGCGTTGAAGTTTTAGTCATCACATTTTGCTAATGCTAGCTACGCTAATAGAGCGACACCTCGTTCGGCTCACCACAATAAAATATTCATCCGGGTGGTGATTGCCTGGGGATGGCCATAGGAGGGTTTCATGAGCATCTTTGACCACGTTCAAGACCGTTTTGCCCGCGTGCAGCAAGAAGACATGAGTTTGGAAGAGTATCTGGCGCTTTGTCGTCGTGACCCAACGGTTTATGCCAGCGCCGCGGAGCGCATGCTGGACGCCATCGGTGAGCCTGCTGTGATTGATACGGCAAAAGATCCGCGTTTATCGCGTATTTTTTCCAATAAGGTAATACGCCGCTACCCGGTATTTGCTGAGTTTCATGGTATGGAGGAGGCCATTGAGCAGATAGTGGCTTACTTCCGTCATGCCGCCCAAGGACTTGAGGAGCGCAAGCAGATTCTCTATCTGCTGGGGCCGGTGGGTGGCGGTAAATCATCACTTGCGGAGCGCTTAAAACTGCTAATGGAGCGTATTCCGTTTTACGCCATTAAAGGCTCACCCGTTTATGAGTCGCCGCTTGGGTTGTTTTCACCTGAAGAGGATGGCGAACTGCTTGAAAAAGAGTATGGGGTTGCGCCGCGCTATCTGAAAAGTGTGATGTCCCCTTGGGCCGCCAAGCGTTTAAAAGAGTACGGCGGCGATATTTCCCAGTTTCGTGTAGTGCGCCTTTATCCTTCGCGGCTGCACCAGATAGCAATCTCTAAAACGGAACCGGGTGACGAGAATAACCAGGATATCTCCTCGTTAGTGGGTAAAGTCGATATCCGCCAGCTTGAGCTTTACTCCCAGGATGACCCGGATGCTTATAGCTTCTCGGGCGGGCTTTGCCGCGCTAACCAGGGGTTAATGGAATTCGTTGAGATGTTTAAGGCGCCGATCAAGGTGCTGCATCCGCTGTTGACTGCCACCCAAGAGGGGAATTACAACCCAACGGAGGGAATGGGCGCCATTCCGTTTGATGGCATTATCCTGGCGCACTCCAACGAATCCGAGTGGCAGGCATTTCGCAATAACCGCAACAACGAGGCCTTTCTTGACCGCGTATATATCGTCAAAGTGCCTTACTGCTTGCGAGTGTCTGAAGAGATCAAAATCTATCAAAAGCTACTGGAAGACTCTTCCCTCAATGCCGCACCCTGCGCACCCGATACGCTGCGCATGCTGGCGCAATTCTCGGTGCTGTCTCGGTTAAAAGTGCCTGAGAACTCCAGTATCTACTCCAAAATGCGCGTGTACGATGGCGAAAATCTAAAAGATACCGACCCGCGTGCCAAATCGATACAAGAGTACCGCGATGCGGCAGGCGTGGACGAAGGTATGCAAGGCCTCTCCACCCGTTTTGCGTTCAAAATTCTTTCCAAGGTATTTAACTTTGACAGCACCGAAGTTGCCGCTAACCCGGTGCATCTGCTGTATGTGCTGGAGCAAGCGCTTGAGCGTGAGCAACTGCCCTCTGAAGTATTTGAGCGTTATCTGGGCTTTATTAAAGAGTTTTTGGCGCCGCGCTATGTGGAGTTTATTGGCAAAGAGATCCAAACGGCTTATCTCGAATCCTACAGTGAGTATGGGCAGAATATTTTTGATCGCTATGTGACCTATGCCGATTTCTGGATTCAAGATCAAGAGTACCGCGACCCGGATACCGGCGAGCAGTTGAATCGCCAATCGCTTAATGAAGAGCTTGAAAAAATTGAGAAGCCAGCGGGCATTTCCAATCCCAAGGACTTCCGTCATGAAGTGGTGAACTTTGTGCTGCGAGCGCGCGCCCAGAACAACGGCATGAACCCCAGCTGGCAGTCGTATGAGAAGCTTAAAGGGGTTATTGAGCACAAGATGTTTGCTAATACCGAAGAGCTTTTGCCGGTCATCTCGTTCAATGCCAAGGCCTCAACGTCGGACCAGAAAAAACACGAGGACTTCGTCGCTCGGATGGTGGAGCGCGGCTATACCGAGAAGCAGGTGCGCCTGCTTTCCGAGTGGTACCTGCGCGTGCGTAAGTCGCAGTAAGCGCCGGTACTGCAAAGGCCCTTTGGGTTAAGGAGGTCGTATGACCTACTTTATTGATCGAAGACCTAACGCTAAACATAAGAGCGCGGTTAACCGACAGCGCTTTTTGGAGCGCTACCGTCAGCATATCAAGCGCTCTGTTGAAGAGGCGGTTAACCGCCGCTCCATTACCGATATGGAGCGTGGTGAAAACATCTCTATCCCCACCAAGGACATTTCTGAGCCGGTGTTTCAGCATGGCCCCGGCGGGGCGCGCAATATCGTCTCGCCGGGTAATAAAGAGTTTTTACAGGGTGACAGGATTCGCCGCCCCGGTGGCCAAGGCGGCGGAGGCGGCGCGGGTGAAGGGAGCGCTTCTGACCAAGGCGAAGGTAACGATGAGTTTGCGTTTACGCTTAGCCGAGAGGAGTTTTTAGAGTTTGTTTTCGATGGCCTGGAGCTTCCGCACCTGCAGCGTAAGCCGCTTAAATCATTGGAAGAAGTGAAAATGGTGCGCGCGGGCCTTTCCCGGGATGGCGTGCCCTCGCGTATCAGTATTACGCGCTCCATGCGGGAGGCCTACGCCCGCCGTATTGCCATGCGAGCACCGATCAAGCGAGCGCTAAAAGAAGCTGAGCAAGCGCTGGAGGCAGAAGAGCGCAAGGACAGCGTGCTACGTAATCCGGCACGGGTAGTGAAGGCTGACATCGAGCGTTTAAAGAAACGCATCGAGGCAGTGCCGTTTATTGATACCTACGATTTGCGCTATCACCAGTTGGCCGCGCAACCTCAGCCCTCAAGCCAGGCGGTAATGTTCTGTGTCATGGATGTTTCAGGCTCCATGACCCAGAACCATAAAGACATTGCGAAGCGTTTTTTTCTGCTGCTTTACCTTTTTTTAGAGAAGCACTACGAAAAGGTCGAGCTGGTGTTTGTTCGCCACCATACTGCCGCAAAAGAAGTGAGTGAGGAGGAGTTCTTTTACTCCCGCGAAACGGGCGGCACCATTGTCTCAAGCGCACTCACGCTGGTGGATAATATTATTCAAAAGCGCTATCCCGCCGAGCAGTGGAATTTATACGTGGCCCAGGCATCGGATGGCGACAATTGGGACGATGATTCCAGTACCTGTCGCAATTTGCTGATTAAAAAGTTGATGCCTCAACTTCAGTACTACGCATATGTAGAAATCACCCCTCACGATCATCAGTCGCTTTGGCATGAGTATCAGAGCGTTGCTGAGCACTTTCCTGAACGCTTTACGATGCGCCAAATTGTCGAAGCCAGCGATATTTATCCTGTTTTTCGTGAGCTGTTTAAACGCCGCTTGAACCAAGCGCGCTAAACGCGTGCGTGTTGAGGAGTGCGCTATGAATGCATCCCAAAAGCCCATTGTGACCGGTTCTGACTGGAGCTTTAGCGTCCTAGAGCGCTTTAACGACAAGCTCGCTGTGCTTGCTGATGAGTACCGCCTAGATACGTACCCCAATCAAATGGAAGTCATCACCACCGAGCAGATGATGGATGCCTACGCCAGCGTGGGTATGCCGGTGGGCTACCATCACTGGTCATTTGGTAAGCAGTTTCTGGCCGTTGAGCAAGCTTACAAACGCGGCCAAATGGGCCTGGCGTACGAGTTGGTGATTAATTCCAACCCTTGTATTGCCTATTTGATGGAAGAAAACACCTTGATGATGCAGGTGCTGGTCATGGCGCATGCCTGCTATGGGCATAATTCCTTCTTCAAGGGCAATTATCTGTTTCGGACCTGGACCGATGCTGAATCGATCGTTGATTATCTGGTGTTTGCACGTCACTACATTGCCAAATGCGAAGAGCGCCACGGCGTCCATGCGGTTGAGCAACTGTTGGATGCGTGCCACGCACTGCAAAATTACGGCGTTGACCGCTATAAACGACCTTCGCCGATCTCGGCTGAAGAGGAGGCCAAGCGTCAGGATGAACGGGAAGCCTACCTGCAAACGCAGGTTAATATGCTGTGGCGTACGATTCCTGAGCCGCCTGGCAATGCGTCACCGCTGCCTGGTAGCCTTAACAGCGACAACGACCCGCTAGGCCTGCACAGCGGCGGAATTTATCCGCCAGAGCCTCAGGAAAATCTGCTCTATTTTATTGAAAAAAATGCCCCGTTATTGGCCCCTTGGCAGCGTGAAATAGTGCGTATTGTGCGCAAGCTGGCGCAGTATTTTTACCCCCAGCGCCAAACTCAGGTCATGAATGAAGGGTGGGCATGCTTTTGGCATTACACGTTGATGAACCGCTTGTATGACGAAGGCGATGTTGATGAAGGTCTGATGCTTGAGTTCTTGCAGTCCCACGCCGCTGTCATTAATCAACCTGACTTTGATAGCCCTTACTTCAACGGCATCAATCCGTATGCGTTGGGGTTTGCCATCTTTATGGACATCAAGCGGATATGCGAAGCACCGACCGAGGAGGATTACCAGTGGTTTGCTGATATTGCGGGCACGCCTTGGCGCAGTACGCTTGAATTTGCTATGCGCAACTTTAAGGATGAGTCGTTTATTCAGCAGTTTCTGTCGCCCAAGGTAATGCGCGATCTTAAGCTGTTTTTAATTGTGGATGATGATCAGGCGGAAACGCTCGAAGTGGCGGCTATTCATAATGAACAGGGCTATCGCCGGGTGCGCGATGCGCTTTCTACTCAGTACGCGCTGTCGGTGAAAGAACCAAATATTCAAGTGGTTGAGGCTGATATCCGGGGCGATCGCTCATTAACACTGCACCACGTGCAGGACGGTCGCCGCCCCCTTGGGCGTAGTGCCTACCCGGTTATTCGGCACCTGCATGAGCTTTGGGGGTTCCCCGTACGCCTGGTTTCCATGGATGAAGGGCGGGTGACGCATCGCTACCGTTGGCCCATAGAGGAGGAAAGTAAAGACAACCCGTAAATGGTCACAGCTTACCGGTGAGTAATGTATAAAGCCCTGCGTTTGGCAGGGCTTTTTAGCCGCGTTACCCCTGAGCTACCCAAGATTGGCACCAGCCACCAGGTTCAACGCTGTTTTCAGGAAACAGCTGGCAGCCTTGATTACCAGAGGTATAAAACATGCAGTTGTCGCACCGTTCACCTGATTTATAAGCAGGGTGGTCGCTGGCCTCGCTCGCTTTTTCAACATAGCTCAGCGCTTGGGCACTCGGTACGGAAGGGTCAAGGCGAGGTAGCGATTGAGCAAAGGCCGTTTTCGATAAAATACCGATGCCCAAGGGTAGGGTTGCCAGCCCCCATATACTGGTGCGTATAAAATGACGGCGGCTCTGATTAGCCATGATCTCTCCTTAAGGTCACTCTCATCGATAAGTCACGGTGATCGGATGGTGGGCCATCGCTTCTGTTTATTACTAGCGGTCAATGACTAACGGTTTATTACTGACCGTTTTGTTACATGCTGTTTTGAGCACCAACCGTTTGACCCTAAATATCGCGTTGTTATCCACCCATGCTAACGAATAGATGCGTGGCGCGCGACTTCTTCGTGCAAGGCAAGGATTTAGAGAGATTTTGTGGCCAGGCTGCGGATTTAACCAGGCCTGTTATACTCCACGCTTTGGCGGCTGTTGACGTTTTTCTTGCGTATTACGCCATTAAACAGGTGTAGGCGTTGTGAGTAAAATGACGATGGGCCCCGGTATCACTTACATTTTTCAGTGAGGACGCTATGCAAAACGCAGTTATTTTAATTAATACCGAAAAAGGCCAGGTTAAAGCAGTAGCAGAGCGTTTAGCGGACGTAGAAGGCATTAGTGAGGTGTACTCCACCTGTGGGCGTTATGACCTGGTAGCCATTGCGCGTACCCCGAATTTTGAAAGCCTGGCTGAGCTGGTGACCGAGCGCCTTAACGAGGTTGAGGGGATCAGCGATACGGAAACACTTAACGCCATGCAGGTACATTCACGCCACGACCTTGAAACCATGTTTTCACTAGGCTGGTAATGTGGACATAGGCACCGGCCACCGCAATGGCCGCGTGTCATAAGCGGGCGATAAAAATTAGCGTGTGGGGAGTAGGGGAACGTGGGGATATCGTTTTGGCGCTGGCGTCGAGAGGGGCGACGTCTGGGCGTCGCTTTGCTGTTTGTGGTCGCGGGAGCGGGGTTATGGGAGTTTCAGGAGCGTCAGCATCAGGATGCGTATACCTGGATGGGCGTTCCCACGTGGGAGAGTTTTCATCCCACCACGTTTCACCGCGTATTACGTAATGAGGGCTATTTAGTTGGCTGGTCGGATGTGCGTGTTAACCCGCTGTGGGTGAGTTACCAACTGGAGGCGGTACCGGAAGGGACGCAGATTGGCTCACGGCCCAGTTTTCAAGCGGATTGGCGGACCCTCTGGCCGGTAAAAACCGACAGCTATGCCCGGAGTGGCTATGACCGGGGGCATATGGCACCTAACTATGCCATTGCCGCAGTGCACGGGCGCGATGCCCAGGTTGATACGTTTTTGATGAGTAACATGACGCCGCAGCGGCCTAATCTAAATCGTCAGCTATGGCAGCGGTTGGAAGAGTCGGTGATCAACCACTTTGCGCCGCGTTTTGATCGCGTACAGGTGATTACCGGGCCGATATTCCCTGAACATTTTATGGATAATGTGTTTAATCGGGTGGGCTTTGTCGAAGTGCCAGAGGCGTTCTATAAAATTATTGTTGCCCCACACGATGAGGCACCGCTCGCGCTGGCGTTCATCATGCCCCAGGACGTTCGCGGCAACGAACCGTTAGATGATTACCTGGTCACTATTAATGACATAGAAGCGCGTACCGGGCTTAATTTTTTCCCGGACCTGACACCCGAAATGGAAACCGTGCTGGAAGGTGAGTTGCGTACGCAAGGATGGGCACTGGAGGAGGTCGCACGGCGACCTGGGCGTTTTCAGTAGCGTAACGTTTTTGATTAGCGTAAGTGGACTATTTAATGTGCTTCAGCTGGGGGCGGGAAAGCCCTCAGTGACATCGACGAAATAAGGAGGCTAAATACGACGTAGTAAAACAGCGCAAACGTAGGCGCAATATTCAAAATATGGGGATTAATAATAGAAAGGATCGTTCAATGATGCGGACGGGACCAACGTAATGGTGCCCAGGAGAGGACTTGAACCTCCACGTCCATACGGACACTAGCACCTGAAGCTAGCGCGTCTACCAATTCCGCCACCTGGGCGCATCATTTGTACTGCGGTTATTTTGCTGATTGTATTCGTATGGTGCCCAGGAGAGGACTTGAACCTCCACGTCCATACGGACACTAGCACCTGAAGCTAGCGCGTCTACCAATTCCGCCACCTGGGCGAATACATATCAAGCATCAACCACATCAACTCGCCACTGCACCCGCTACTCATGAAAAGAGGATAACATGAGAAAGCGTGGTGCCCAGAAGAGGACTTGAACCTCCACGTCCATACGGACACTAGCACCTGAAGCTAGCGCGTCTACCAATTCCGCCATCTGGGCAAGTGGCGCGTATGATACCGGGGTGCTGGTTAAATGCAAGACCTGAAAGATAATTTTATGGCGCAAATCGCACAATTGCTGCTTAAGGTGGTTGGGTCATGGAACATGCAGCGCTATACTGGCCCCATGACCAAACAAAATATGACGTTTTTCAGCTTACTGCCTATTAACGCAGTCGCTGACTATCCCTACCTGCAGCGACTATCCGCTGCTGTTTTTGTCCGCCTCCCGCAAATGCAATTAAGGATGTCGATCGCATGAAGTATTGGACGTTGAGTGATGATCCGCACGCCGAGCGCGAGGCGCAAAAATATGATAATCCGGCGCCTAGTCGTGAATATCTGTTAGCGGCGTTGGAAACGTACGGCAAACCGATTACCCATGAAAATATGAGCCGCATGCTGGGCATCGAGGACGAAGATCACCTTGAAGCCGTTCGCCGCCGGATGGCGGCCATGGAGCGTGATGGTCAAGTGTTGCGTGACCGTCGCGGCGCTTATGCATTAATTGATAAGCTTGATTTGATCAAGGGCAGCGTACTGGGGCACCGGGACGGTTTTGGCTTCTTGATTCGTGATGATGGTAAAAAACCGGATCTGTTGTTACCTCCTCGCCAGATGCGTCGGGTGTTCAGTGGTGACCATGTATTGGTCCGTATCAGCGGCACAGACCGCCGTGGCCGCGATGAAGCGACCATTGCCGATGTGATCGCCCGCAATACGCAAACAATGGTGGG
The DNA here is from genome assembly GCF_014898005.1 of Halomonas citrativorans. Taxonomy (NCBI): domain Bacteria; kingdom Pseudomonadati; phylum Pseudomonadota; class Gammaproteobacteria; order Oceanospirillales; family Halomonadaceae; genus Halomonas; species Halomonas citrativorans. Next base: position 56,867 of record NZ_JABUYX010000015.1, on the reverse strand, counting down.
GGTATATCGCAGCAATACGCCGGAATTTGGCATACTGATTCCTGAAAATCCGCGTATTACTCAGGAAGTTATTATTCCTCACAGTGCCTGCGCTGGGGCGAAGGATGGCCAGGTGATTTCGGCCAGAATTGTGCAGCAGCCGGCTACCCGCGTGCAGCCTGTGGGTGAAGTGATTGAAGTGTTGGGTGAGCGTATGGACCCTGGCATGGAAATCGATATTGCGATTCGTAGCTACGATATTCCTGCTGAATTTCCGCCTGAGGTGCTGGATCAAACCAGCGGCATTTCAGCGGAAGTGCTGGAGGAAGATAAAAAGCATCGCGTTGACCTGCGAGATACACCGCTGGTTACGATTGATGATGAGTCTGCCAAGGACTTTGATGATGCCGTGTGCGCCTGGCAAACCAAGTCAGGCAGTTGGAAGCTACTCGTCGCGATTGCGGATGTCTCTCACTATGTGCGTCCGGGGACGGCGCTGGATAATGAAGCCCGCACGCGGGGCAACTCGGTGTATTTCCCGGGGCAGGTGGTGCCCATGCTGCCGGAGCTTTTATCCAACGGTCTTTGTTCGCTCAATCCGAACGTGGATCGTCTGGTCATGGTCTGCGAGATGAATATCTCCAAGACTGGGGCGATTAGCCGCTACTCCTTCTATGAAGCCGTGATGAACTCTCATGCTCGCCTCACTTATAACAGCGTGGCGGCGATGCTTGATAACGAGAGCGAAGAGGGCAGTGCGCTGCGTGAGGAACACCGCGAGCTGGTGAAGCCGCTGCAAAACCTGCATGAGCTTTATCACTTGCTACGCGGGGCTCGTGAAACGCGTGGCGCGATTGATTTTGATACCACTGAAACGGCGATCATTTTCAACGACGAGCGCAAGATCGAAAAAATTGTGCCGCGTAAGCGTAACGATGCGCACAAGTTAATTGAGGAGTGCATGCTGGCCGCGAACGTTGCGACCGCACGTTTTCTTGATAAGCACGATCTGCCCGCGCTGTACCGTATTCATGAGCGGCCAACGCCTGAGCGATTGGATAAGCTGCGCTTGTTCCTGAACGAGCTGGGCCTTTCCGTGGGTGGCGGCGATATGCCTACCCCGCAGGATTACCAGGCGCTTCGTGAGGCAATTGTTGATCGCCCTGATGCCGATATTATCCAGACGGTCATGCTACGCTCCATGAACCAGGCGGTGTACTCACCGCAGAATGAAGGTCACTTCGGCTTGGCATATCAGGCGTATGCGCACTTTACGTCGCCGATTCGTCGTTATCCTGATCTGCTCGTGCACCGTGCCATTCGTTCGGTCATTCGGGGGCCGCGTCAAACCAATACCGTCGTGCGCGTTGATGGAGCGCCGGTCGATCCGCCGAGCAAATGGTGCCCTTATACATTTGAGCAGATGCTTGAACTTGGCGAACACTGCTCAATGACTGAGCGTCGCGCCGATGAAGCGACCCGTGATGTAGAAAGCTGGCTGAAGTGCGAGTTTATGTCCGACAAGCTGGGCGAAACCTTTGAAGGCACGATTGCGTCGGTTACCCAGTTTGGCTTGTTTGTGCGTCTGGATGCGTTCTATGTCGAAGGCCTGGTGCATGTGACGTCGCTGCCGTCGGATTATTATCACTATGAGGCAGAGAAGCATCGCCTGAAAGGCGAGCGTACCGGAACCACCTATCGCTTGGGTGATGGCTTGACGGTGCAAGTGGCGCGCGTCGATATGGACGACCGGAAAATTGATTTCAGTTTGACCGACGATAAGCCTCGCCCGCGCCGCCAGCCGCGTAAACGCCGCAGTGGCGACACTAATGAAGCGGCCGCTCCCAAGAGCGACGCTGCGCCCAAGAAAGATAAGCCATCTACGCGTCGTGGCCCGCGACGTACGCGTCAGTCAACGCCCAGGAGAAGTTAAGTATGAAATCGGCGTCGTCTCGACGTGGTGCACGTACTACGGTACGTACGCCGGATGGGCTGGACCAGGTCTATGGTACCCACGCCTTGCAAAGTTTGTTGGAGCGCGGTGAAACGCCGCGCGAGCTATGGGTTCAGCAAGGAGCCGGTAGTCGTTTGGCCGAAATGGTTGCTCAGGCGCAAGCGCGTGGTGCGCGAATTAAAGAGCAGCCGCGTGACCTGCTGGACCAGTTGACTCAAGGGGCTGCGCATCAGGGAGTGGTGGCGTTCTGCCCGCCACTTACGCCTGAAGGCGAAGAGTCCTTGTGGTTAAAGCTGCGTGCTTGGCAGGCGCCAACACCGCCACTTTTGCTAGTGCTGGATGGCGTGACAGACGTGCATAACTTTGGTGCCTGCTTGCGCAGCGCCGATGCTGCTGGGGCACATGGCGTTATTGTGGCAAAAGACAAGGCGGCACCACTAAACGCAACCGTGCGTAAAGTGGCTTGCGGTGCTGCCGAGGTAGTGCCGGTTTATCAGGTCACCAACATGGCGCGTACGCTTGCCAAGCTTAAAGATGCCGGCGTATGGATTACCGGTACAGCAGGTGAAGCCCAGGCTAATGTATTTGACATCGATTTGACCGGCCCTACTGCGCTAGTAATGGGAGCAGAAGGGAAGGGCATGCGACGTTTAACCCGGGAAGCCTGCGATAACCTGGCCAAGCTACCCATGGCTGGGCAGGTTTCAAGCCTTAATGTCTCTGTGGCTACCGGGATTTGTTTGTTTGAGGCAGTACGACAACGCCAGCTTGCAAGTTAACCCTGCGCCCACTAGAATACCTGCGCCCGTTTGTCTACAGGCAGGCGGGCGCAGATGTTTACGTTGGTTAAATGCCAGTACGTTGGTTAGATACCGTACGTTAGTTGAACACCAGTTCTGCTTAATGCCTTAAATTGCCGTTTGGCGGTAAGTTAGGTGCATTTCAGTAACTCCTTGCTTCCCTGTCGTCGTTCTCGCTTGTGCGGGGCACACACCGGAAGCTGTCAAACCGCAAGGAGATCTCATGCGTCATTATGAAATCGTGTTTATGGTCCATCCGGATCAGAGCGAGCAAGTGCCGGCTATGGTCGAGCGCTACACCAGCATCGTTACCGAAAACGCTGGTACTGTACATCGTCTTGAAGATTGGGGCCGTCGTCACCTGGCTTACCCGATCAACAAGATCCACAAAGCCCACTACGTGCTGATGAACGTTGAATGTACTGGCGAGACGCTCGAAGAAATCGAGAACATCTTCCGCTTCAACGATGCCATCATCCGCAGCCTGGTTGTACGCTGCAAGGAAGCGGTTACTGAAGCTTCTCCGATGATGAAGCCGGCAGAAGAGAAGCGTCCGCGTCGCGAAGACAAGTCGCGCGCTGATGAGTCCGAGTCTGATTCAGACGTCGAAACTGCCTGATTCTATCCACTGCACGTTTTAAGGAGCTAATCCATGGCACGTTTTTTCCGTCGCCGTAAGTTTTGCCGCTTCACTGCTGAAGGCGTCAAGCAGATCGACTATAAAGATCTGGACACCCTGAAAGCTTATATCACCGAAACTGGCAAGATCGTTCCGAGCCGTATCACCGGCACTAAAGCACGCTACCAGCGTCAGTTGGCGACTGCTATCAAGCGTTCGCGCTACCTGGCGCTGCTGCCCTACTCCGATAGTCACCAGTAAGCGTTTAACGTGATGCTGGCACTGGCAAGATGGCTAATGCGAGGGCTGCCTTACGCCGTAGGCGGGGCAGCGCTGGCCACGTTAGTGCCGTGGCTGTTTTGGTTAGGTGCTGCTATTGCTGCTTTGGTAACCCTGCGTAAAGGCTTTGCACCTGCGCTACCGGTTATTATCGCAGCGGCGCTACCCGCCGGTTTTTGGTGGTCGCAAGGCGACGTTATCCCGCTGGCCAGCGTATTGCTGGTAACGCTGATGGCGGTTGTCTTGCGTGAACGGATGCGTTGGAGTGAAGCGTTGCTGGCGGGCACCTTCGTGGCTGCAGCAATGGTACAGTTCGGCATCTTTAGCCTGCCAGGCGACATGGGGCCAATGCTTGAGCAACTACGACAAGGCTCTCCGGACGTTGATCGTATGCTCACAGAGTTGGCTAATCAGGGGTACGATACCCAAATGCTGGCTGCCATTGTGGTAGGGGGCGTTACGGGGCTTGTGGTTCTGATTGCGTCGATTGCATGTTTAGCCTTGGCGCGAAGCTGGCAAGCGGGGTTATATAACCCGGGCGGGTTTCGTGAAGAGTTTCATGCGTTACGACTCGCACCTAAAGAGCTTGCCGTGTTAGCGGTGCTTTGTGTGGTCGGCATGATGCTTGGGGGGCATGCGTTAGCAGTACTCGGCTGGATACCACTACTCGTTGCCGGCATTGCGTTAGTGCATGGTTATATTGGATTAAAGGGGATGAACGGGCTGTGGCTGGTAGCATTTTATGTGCTGCTGATCACGACCTGGCCCACGATTCTCATTGTGCTGCTGTTGGGGCTGATTGATACATTCGCGAACATTCGCGCACGCCTTGCCCGCGGCAACTGACAAGAGGTTTACGAGATGGAAGTCATTCTGCTCGACAACATTGGTAAGCTGGGCGGCCTGGGTGACAAGGTCACTGTTAAGCCTGGTTATGGTCGTAACTACCTGGTGCCTTACGGTTTAGCCGTACCGGCCACCAAAGAGAACGTTGACGCGTTCCAGGCACAGCGTGCTGAGCTTGAAGCTCAAGCGGCTGAGCGTAAAGCAGAAGCCCAAGCCCGCGCTGAGCAGCTGAACGACATCGAGCTTTCGCTTGTGTCTAAAGCTGGCGACGAAGGCAAGTTGTTTGGTTCTATCGGTCCGCGTGATCTGGCCGACGCTATTTCCTCTGCTGGCATCGAGGTTGCCAAGAGCGAAGTGCGTATGCCGCAAGGCCCGATTCGTCAAACTGGCGAATACGACATCGACCTCCACCTGCATGCAGAAGTGGACGCCGTTGTTCGCGTGGTAGTCGTCGCAGAGTAAACTTTGCTGCTGCTATTTACGCCAAAAGGGCGCGGGATTTCCCGCGCCCTTTGTTATTTAAGCCCTTTGTTATTTAAGCCCTGTGTTATTTAAGCCCTGTGCCATTTAAAGAAGGCCTATTTCCAAGCGGCTAGTGGTTTGTTGAAAGCCCTGAGCGTTTAGAAATAACCCTTTATGCGATGACCTAGCGGTGGTTGCTAACGGTTTGTCCGATTAAGATAGTGGTCTTTGTCGGCTATGCTGCACTATTGAAAGGAGCTCGCTATGGACCAGCCTTCTGCTGATCAGGAAACGGCAGCGCTGAAGCTGCCGCCGCATTCGCTGGAGGCGGAGCAGTCGGTGTTAGGCGGGCTAATGCTGGATAATCAGGCGTGGGATACGGTTTCCGAGCGCCTGGTAGCCGATGACTTTTATCGTTATGAGCACCGTTTGGTGTTTAACGTCATGATTCATCTGGCAGAGTCTGGACAACCCCTTGATGTCATCACCTTGTCAGAAGCGCTTGAAGAGCGAGATCACCTGGATACCGTGGGTGGCTTGGCTTTCCTGGCGGAGCTTGCCCGCAATACGCCTTCGGCGAGTAATATTCGCGCCTATTCGGATATTGTGCGTGAGCGGGCAACGCTTAGAAAGCTGATTCGAGCGGCGAATCAGATTGCAGAAGGCGCCTTTGCCCCCCAGGGGCGGCCAGCCGATGAGCTGCTTAATGAAGCTGAGCGGTTGGTTTTTCAGATTGCCGAAGAGCGCCCTAAAACGGGTGGCCCGATTGGCATGAGTGAGCTTCTGACCAAGGCGGTTGATCGCATTGATGAGCTCTTCAACCTGAAGGGCGAAATGACGGGGCTATCAACCGGCTTCCGTGATCTAGATGAAATGACGTCAGGGCTTCAGCCTTCGGACCTGGTCATCATTGCCGGGCGTCCCTCCATGGGTAAAACCACGTTTGCGATGAACCTGGTCGAACACGCGGTTATCGCCAGCGATAAGCCCGTGATGGTGTTCTCCATGGAGATGCCGGCTGAATCGCTGATGCTTAGGGTGCTGTCATCGCTTGGGCGCATCGACCAAACCCGCGTGCGTTCGGGGCAGTTGGAGGATGAGGATTGGCCGCGCCTAACGTCGGCGGTCAATCTGCTTAAAGACAAGCAGCTTTTTATCGATGACACCGCTGCGCTTTCACCTAATGAAATGCGCTCGCGTTTGCGCCGTGTCGTGCGTGAGCACGGCAATATGGCGCTGATCATGATCGACTACCTTCAGTTAATGCAGATCCCCGGTTTTTCTGAAAACCGCACGGGGGAAATATCGGAAATTTCGCGCTCGCTAAAAGGCTTGGCGAAAGAGTTTAAATGTCCGGTAGTAGCGCTTTCTCAGCTTAACCGCTCGCTGGAGCAGCGCCCCAACAAGCGCCCGGTCATGTCTGACTTGCGGGAATCAGGCGCCATCGAGCAGGATGCGGACGTTATCGCCTTCGTCTATCGTGACGAGGTGTATAACCAGGATAATCCAGATAATCAGGGCTTGGCTGAACTCATTATCGGTAAGCAGCGTAACGGGCCTATCGGAACGGTGCATATGGCGTTTATCGGCAAATATACCCGTTTTGAAGACCTGGCTCCCGACAGCTATGGCGAAGCCTTTGGTGATTAGAGTGAGGGTGTGACCAGCATCACGCCCTTGATATATTGAGCATACGGAAAAAAGAACGAACGGGAGTAATTCATGGCAGGTGGTTTTCGGCGTGGTAATCGTCAGCGTCTTCCCAAGCTTCAAGGGCGCGGAGAACTTCAGGAATTAGAGCGCGAAGGGCCTTTTAAAGAGTGGCTGGGTATGCCAGACCTTTATCGCTATCAGCTGGTCGTTGATGGTGAGAAGTACAGCTATCAAACAGAAGATGCTGAGCTTCCGGTCGCTATCGGCGATAACGTGGTATTTCGCTACAAAGAGACCAAGGGCGGTAACTGGATTGATCGTAACTCACTTGGTAAGGCGATTGATCCTTCTGAATATCAGTAGCCTCCTGAAAAGTTGCCCTCTTGGTCAATAAGTGCCAATGTAAGGTAACAGGAATGTAATAGGACGCAGTCATGCTGGGTCCTATTGTTGTATCCAATAACAGGAGGGAATCATGGAACTGAAAGCACTTAAACAGTTCGTCGATAGCCACGATAATTTCGAAATTCGCGTTATTACGCATTCGGGTAGTCGTTTTTATCAGCTTGAACTTGAAGATGTAGAAGGCGCGCGGCATATGCTCACCCAACGTGGTAAGCCCATGCTGTTTCGCTCGTTAGATGATGTGTATTTGGAGCTAAAACGTGCGGGTATTCATCGCGCGTATCTGGTTCAACATGTGCCTCAGGACGAAGTTATTGGTCGTGACGCGCATTACAGCGAGCCGCTAGCCTCACGAATGCCGCTGGTTTTTTAAAAAGCGGTTGATGAATCACTCTGTGTATTTACTGAATGCACACACAACAGTTAGCGTAACGTTTTTCCCACCCTCGCCTAAACCCTAATGCGGTGACAGGCAAAGAAAGCAGCCTGCATTCAACGCTTCTTGCAGGCTCGGTAGCAACAAAGCCCTACCAGCATCCTGGTCAACGCATTGCTTTAACCGCTTAACTTGCCTCTATTCGCCGTGCTTTTCAGGTGTTTTGCTTCTGGCCACCTTGTCGCTATTTTTTAAGTATCTTCGATCTGCGCTTAAAGCGTATTTGAAGTAAGGCGCGGGGCGGCGGAGTGCCACTTTACCGGTGATTATACAAATGATGTTGATAGTATAACTTTATGCCGCGCCTTATCGAAAAGTGTTAAGATTTTTGATAATTAGAAGCCGTCTTTGGAGTAAGCGTAATGACCGATAGCGTTGTGGTGGACCTGCCGGGCGAAGGCCGCTTGGCCCATGCATCCAGTGATCATCCGGCCGTGCCGCGGGCAAAAGTAGGTGTAGTTCTGGCTAACCTGGGGACGCCCGATGCCACTGATTATTGGTCGATGCGACGTTATTTAAGTGAGTTTCTCTCCGATAAGCGGGTAGTGGATTATCCCGATTGGAAGTGGCAACCGCTTCTGCAACTGATTATTTTATCCAAGCGGCCTTTTTCGTCGGGTAAAGCGTATAAAAGCATTTGGAACACCGAACAAAACGAAAGCCCGCTACTCACGATCACGCGGGCGCAAACCGAAAAACTGACGGAGCAGCTTACGGCCTTATACGGCGACAACGTTGAAGTGGATTTCTGTATGCGCTACGGCAATCCTTCAACGCGCAGCGTGTTAACGCGGATGAAAGAAAAGGGCTGTGAGAAGATTGTTTTCTTTCCGCTCTATCCACAGTACGCCTCGCCGACCACTGCAACCGCCAATGATGAGGCGTTTCGTGCCTTAATGAAGATGAAGTGGCAACCCTCTATTCGTACGGTGCCCGCCTATTTTGATCACCCTGCTTATCTACAGGCACTGGCGAATTCAGTAACAGATGTTTACGCCGAGCTTGAGACGCGGCCCACCAAGTTAGTTGCCAGCTACCACGGCGTGCCTGAGCGCTATTTGATGCAAGGCGACCCCTACTATTGCCAGTGCCAGAAAACCACGCGTCTCCTGGGCGAAACGCTAGGTTTTAGTCAGGAGGAAGTGGATACCACCTTTCAATCACAGTTTGGTCCTGAAAAGTGGGTGGGGCCTGCAACGGTCGAGCACGTAGCCGCGCTTGCCAAGCAGGGCCATAAACATATTGCGATTCTATCGCCTGCTTTCTCCTCCGACTGTGTGGAAACGCTAGAAGAAATCAAGGAGGAGATCCGCGATAGCTTTATGGAAGCAGGCGGCGAAACGTTTAGTTACATTCCCTGCTTAAATGATCGTAATGATCACATAAAGGCGCTGCTGGACATCGTGAATAACGAGCTTTTGGGTTGGCTCCAACAGTCGTAATGAACCGATAATCAAGACGTTATAAACGGCGATGAAGTAACAATAAGCACGCTATCTATTTGATTTTGAATGATTGCCTGGTAACACGCAGTGGCCTGTTATAGAGTCTACGACTTTATGATCACCTCGCGTGCTTAAAATAAGCGCTGTTACTCTACGGCTTTCGGCGTGCTCGTTAAAATCTGGTCCGAGCGCTTAAGGCAGAGTTATTGAAATAGAGCTCTTAAGACAGGGTGCTTGAGACAGAGCAGTTAAGAGAGAGCAGTGAACAGGGATGATGATCGCTACTCACCGCGAGAGGAATTGATGCTCAACGAACCCGCTTCATCATGGGGCAGATACACAGGAGATATCGCTAGATGCAATTCGCCGTTTTGATGGGGTTTGTATTAGCCGCGTTGGCACCACTTATGCAGCGCTGGTTTGCAGACCGTACGAGTATGGTATTGGCCCTTTTTCCTGCGCTCATCGCTGCGTGGCTGTTTTCTCAAGCACCCACAATCATTAATGACGGCCCGCTGCTAATGGAGTGGCAGTGGGTGCCTTTGTTAGGTATCAGCCTCACCTTTATGCTGGATGGTTTGTCCTTACTGTTCGGCTTGTTAATCAGCGTTATTGGCGCGTGCGTATTGGTGTATGCGGGGAGTTACTTAAAAGGCCACCCGGATATCGCGCGGTTTCATATCGCGCTGATGGCTTTTATGGTGTCCATGCTGGGGCTAGTGTTGGCCGATGGGCTGATTACGCTGTTTATTTTTTGGGAGTTAACCAGCGTTACTTCGTACCTGCTGATCGGGTTTAACCATACCGATATGCAGGCGCGTAAGTCGGCTCGCCAAGGGCTTTTTGTCACTTTTGCGGGTGGACTTGCGTTGATGGCCGGGCTTATCTTGCTGGGCATCGCCAGCGACCAGTGGTCGTTAACCGATATTCGCGCAATGGAAACCGACCTGCGAGAGCATGCCCTTTATACGCCCATGCTTATCTGTTTGCTGTTGGGCGCTTTCACTAAATCAGCTCAGTTTCCCTTTCATTTCTGGCTGCCCAACGCCATGGCAGCACCTACACCTGTCTCGGCTTATTTGCACTCTGCCACCATGGTGAAAGCCGGTATTTACCTCATGGCAAGGCTTCAGCCTGAACTGGGTGGAACGGCACTCTGGATAAGCATCCTCTCTGTGGTGGGCGCTATTACGCTGCTGTTGGGCGCCTTCCTGGCTATCCATCACACGAACATTAAAAAGCTGCTGGCTTACTCAACCATTATGGCGCTCGGCACATTGACGATGCTGCTGGGCATTGGTACCGAGTACGCCATGACAGCGTTTGTAACTTTTTTGCTCGCACACTCCTTGTACAAGGGGGCGCTGTTCATGGTGGCCGGTATTCTCGATCATGAAACGGGCACCAAGGATGTCACCGCAATGGGCGGGTTAAGGTCTTTGATGCCGGTGACGGCCACCATTGCATTGATAGCGGCGCTATCACTTGCTGGGGTGCCGCCGTTGCTTGGCTTTATTGGCAAAGAGCTTAAGTTTGAAGCGGTGCTGGGCGCAGGGGATTTTCAAGGCTTGCTAGTCGTGTTCGCATTTGTCAGCGCGATTATGACTATCGCCGTGGCGGCGATTGTTGCGCTACGGCCTTTTTACGGCAAGCGTCACGAAACCCCAAAAACGCCGCATGAAGCACCTTTCGGCATGTTAATGGGACCCGCACTGCTAAGCGTAGGCTCGCTGGTTTTTGGTCTGGCGCCCGCCATGTTTGGCGTTGACGCTCTTTTAACGTCAGCGGCAAGTGCGGTGGCAGGGCAGCCGAGAGAAGTGGCGCTGTCACTTTGGTACGGCGTTAATGCGGCGCTGATAATGTCCGTTGTTAGCCTGGGGTTGGGCTTTTTGCTGTTCAAGTACTGGGACAACGTACGAGGCAAGCTAACGCTGCTGGCCCCTGTTATGCGCTACGGCCCGGAAGCGGGCTATGAAGGCTTGTTAAATGGCCTGGTTCGGTTTGCGGAATGGCAAACCCGTGTGCTGCAAAATGGCTATATGCGCAACTATATTTTAGTCATGCTGGTCGTGCTGATTACGCTGTTGGGTAACTCCATTCTGGTGCGCCACTCTCCGCTGTTAGCCTTTGAACTTGATGTACGGTTTCATGAGGCTATCGTCGTTGGCACAATGGTGATGGGTGCCCTATATGCAACAATCACCCGCTCCCGGCTGGGTGCTGTCGTGTCAGTGGGTATTATGGGGTTCTCAATCGCGCTGGTCTTTATTCTTTTCAGCGCCCCTGACCTTGGGATCACCCAGCTTCTGGTTGAAACGCTCACGGTTATTTTACTGGTGCTGGTACTGTTCAGGCTGCCTCGCTTCTCGCATCTTTCGACCAGCCTGGAGCGTATTCGCGATGGCTCGGTAGCTGCGATGATGGGGATATTAATTTTCCTTCTGATCATGACGGCCTGGAGTATTAACCAGTTCGAGTCCATTTCTACCTATATGGTTGAAAACAGCGCACCGCTCGCTTTTGGCCGTAACATCGTCAACGTCATTTTGGTGGATTACCGGGCGCTGGATACGTTGGGCGAGATGTTTGTACTGGCGCTAGCCGCCATTGGCGTTATCGCTATGCTGAAGCTGCGCCACGAGCCAGAAAGCGCTAAGCCCACCAATGACAGCGGGAATACTGATAGCAGGGAGCCGTACGATGGTTAAATCGGGAACGATTATTTTAAACACGGCGGCCCGCTTTCTAATGCCGCTACAGCTCATGTTTTCGATATTTTTACTGCTTCGTGGACACGACGAGCCCGGCGGTGGGTTTATTGCAGGGTTAGTAGCGGCGGGGGCGTTTACCTTGTATCTGCTGGCGTTTGGCGTCAGTGCCACAAAAGAGGTTTTACGGATGGTCGACCCTCGCGACTTGATTGGCGTGGGGCTGTTGTTAGGCATGATTTCTGTTGTACCTGCCTGGTTTATGGGTCAGCCGTTTTTAACCGCGCAGTGGTGGACCATTCCGGTTATTGATTTTAAAGCCTCCACCCCGCTGATTTTTGATATTGGCGTTTACTTGGCGGTGTTGGGAGCGGTGATTGGTATGGTGATGGCGTTGATGGAGGTGGATAAGGATGAGCCTTAACATAACAGGAGGATTCGCATGGAACCGGTAATGGCGCTAGCGATTGGGGTTATGTATGCCACCGCTATTTTTATGATGCTGCGACGCTCCATTGTAAAACTGGTTATTGGGCTACTGCTGCTTTCCAACGCTGCTAACTTATTGATCTTTACTACTGCCGGAATGACGCGGGGCGCGCCACCGCTGATTCCAGAAGGTATGGTTCAGCCTATGGGCGATGTCGCTGACCCGTTGCCCCAAGCCGTTGTACTGACGGCTATCGTTATCGCATTTGGTGTGCTGGCCTTTGCTGTTGTATTGATTCGTCGTGCCTATGAAGTGGTGAAGGCTGATGACATGGATAAGATGAAGGATACTGATACGTGAGGCCTGAAGTTGCTCTTCCCGTCCTTTTACCCTTACTTTCAGGGGCTATTTCACTACTGTTTTGGCGTTCAAGGCCAATGCAGCGCTTTATCGCAGTCGCTGGAAATATAGCATTTCTGATCGTTAGCCTTTGGCTGTTTACGACAACCCTTTCCGAAGGCTATGTCACCATGCAAATGGGCAGCTGGCCTGCGCCGTTTGGGATTACGCTCATCGCCGATATGTTAAGTGCGGTGATGGTGCTACTGACCGGTATCATCGGCCTCGCCATGGGGATTTACTCCTTGGCGACGACCGGTCGTGGCCATGAGAAATTTGGCTACTATCCGTTAATGCACTTGTTGTTAGCCGGGGTGGCGGGAGCCTTTTTGACCGGCGATATCTTCAACCTGTATGTATGGTTTGAAGTAATGCTGGTGGCCTCTTTTGCGCTACTGATTTTGGGCGGCGAGCGGGCCCAGATGGAGGGAGCAATAAAGTACGTAACGCTTAACCTGCTGGCGTCGGTGATCTTTCTGACAGCGGTGGGGCTGCTGTACGGCACGGTCGGTACGCTTAACATGGCCGATATCGCACTGCGCATGAATGTCGTTGAGCACAATGGGATGGTCGAGGTGCTCGCGGTGATGTTTATGGTGGCCTTTGGGATTAAGGCGGCGGCCTTTCCGCTCTTTTTCTGGCTGCCTGCGTCTTACCATACGCCGCCGGTTGCCGTTTCAGCGCTGTTCGCAGGCCTTCTCACCAAAGTAGGCGTATATTCACTGTTCCGCGTGTTTACCTTGATCTTTGACCAGTCGATGGACTACCTACAGGAAATAATGTTGTGGGGGGCGGTGCTTACCATGGTGACCGGGGTGCTGGGTGCGGCTGCTCAATATGAGTTTCGGCGTATTTTGTCGTTTCATATCGTCAGCCAGATTGGTTATATGATTCTGGGCTTGGCGCTGTATACACCCTTGGCGATTGCTGGCGGCGTGTTTGCCATCATGCACAATATTGTTGTCAAGACGAACCTGTTTTTGATTAGCGGTATCACTCACCGCTTACAGGGCACGTACCAGCTAAAAAAGATGGGTGGGCTTTATAAAGAGCGCCCTTGGCTTGCCGTTGCGTTTTTTATCTCAGCATTTTCCCTCGCGGGGGTTCCTCCGTTATCCGGATTCTTCGCCAAGTTTGTCATTGTGCGGGCAGGTATTGAAGCCGAGGCGTATGTGATTACTGCCATTGCCTTGGGTGTGGGGTTATTAACGCTCTACTCCATGGTCAAGATATGGAACGAAGTCTTCTGGAAATCCTTGCCAGACGATAATCAGGTGCCTGTATCGAATACACCCTCTGGGGATGACGGGCGGCTTATTAAACCCAGCCTGTGGATGATGTATTTGCCCGTGGTGGTGCTGGCTCTGTTTTCAGTGCTAATCGGGGTTTTTGCTGAACCCATCATGAGCGTGATGACCACTATTGGTGACCAATTGCTGGCCCCCAGAGGCTATATTGATGCGGTGTTGGGCGTATCCGCGAGTGTTGAGGATGCGCTACTGATACCAGGCGAGTTGCAGGTAGAAATAATAGGCGGGGGGGACGCGCCATGACCGGTGCTATTTGGAACCTGCTGTTAGGATTGGCGTGGGTGCTACTAAGCGGCGACTTCACTGGCTTAAACCTGCTGGTAGGCATGATTTTCGGCTATATCACGCTGGTGATGATTGAGCCGCAAGTCAGCGCATTAAAAGGCTACCCGGCCAGGATTCCGCGCATTATTGGCTTTCTGGGCTTTTTTCTAAAGGAGCTTGTTCAAGCCAACCTGCGTGTTGCGTTTGATATTGTGACGCCGCCTTGGCACATGCAGCCAGGCGTGATTGCCATGCCGCTTTCCGCACGCACTGAAATGGAAATTACCCTGGTGGCTAATCTGATCTCTTTAACACCGGGAACGCTGAGCCTGGACGTCTCTGATGACCGCAAGGTGCTTTATATCCACGCCATGTTTCTTGATGATGAAGAAGAGCTAAGACGTAACTTAAAAGAAATGGAGCATCGAGCCCTGGAGTTATTTCGCTAATGGATACGGTTCTCTTGATTAGCCAGATCATTATGGGGCTGGCGCTAATTTTGACATTTGTGCGTGTGGTGCGCGGGCCAAGCCTGCCTGACCGAGTAGTGGCGCTTGAGCTTTTTTCTACTACAGTGGTCGGGCTGGTAGGCGTTTACGCCATTCAATCCGGGGTAGCCAGCTTTCTGGATGCCGCTATCGTTATTGCGCTAATGGGCTTTCTGGCCGCGATTGGCTTTGCACGCTTTTTGGAACGGGGAGGGCCTCGCGATGATTGAAACGATTAAAGGTGTGCTATTGCTGACAGGCTCTTTATTTATGCTCTTGGCGGCTATTGGCTTGCTACGTTTGCCGGACCTGCTAACGCGTATGCATGCCACTACCAAAGCGGCGGCATTAGGCGTTATTTTGATCATGCTGGCATCGGCGATGCATTTTTCTGAGGTAGGCGTGGTCGCTCGCTCCTTTGCGATTATCGTGTTTATCCTGATGACAGCCCCCGTTGCGGCGCATGTGATAGGACGGGCGGGTTACTTTGTGGGCTCTCGACTTTGGAGTGGTACGGTCAAGGATGAGCTTCGTCCCAACTACGACCCGTTAACCCACGAATTAAAAAGCGGTATGGAAACGAATGAAAATGCTAAACGTCAGCCACGAGCAACGGATCCCGATTAATGTGTTTCACTAATTTAGCGGTTGGTAAATAACTAATCGGTAAGAAGCCACCTTCGGGTGGTTTTTTTATAACACAATGTATCAGCAGGAAATGTCAGCGCCGTGACTTTACCTGGTGAAAGGTTGGTCGGCGTGGGTTTACGCCACAACGGCTAAGCACACGTTGTTTTCGTACAAATTCTGGTATCTGCTTGTTTTCCAGGCCATCATCAGGCATGCCAAGGACAGCCCAGGAAGAGACACCATGTTGCTCAAGATTAATTTGCCATTACGTCGCGCTTTTTGTCATACATCACTTGTAGTTACTGCCGGGGTGCTATCGGTAATGTTTAGCGGAAGCCTCTACGCTAACCCGCAGTTGATGACAGAAGTGGATGCCCGCGGTGCCGAAGAGCTACGCTATGCCAACTTTGAACAGTGGCGCAATGAGTTCCGTCGTTATGCAGCTGCTCAGGGGATCAGTGAATCAACGCTAGCCACCGCATTGGATAACGTGCGCTACCGTGAACGGGTGATTGAACTGGACCGTTACCAGCCGGAATTCGTGCGGCCTATTTGGGAATATCTCGACACTGCCGCCTCCGATACGCGCGTCAATGCAGGCCGTGAGAAACTTGACGCCCACCGCCAGACGGCATTAGAAATGCAGCAACGCTACGGCGTGCCCTCAGAAATCATCGTGGCGATTTGGGGCATCGAGAGCAATTACGGAAGCAATTTTGGTGATTTCTCGACCCTTGAGGCGCTCGCCACCTTGGCATACGACGGGCGTCGCCGGGATTTCGCACGCGGTGAACTGCTTGCGGCGTTACGTATTATTGACCAGGGCGATATCGCAGCCGAGCAAATGAAAGGCTCCTGGGCGGGTGCTATGGGGCATACCCAGTTTATCCCCAGTAGCTTTGAAGCTTATGCCGTGGATGGTGATAATAATGGCCGCCGTGATATCTGGGGCAGTATCCCCGATGTGATGGCCTCCACCGCCAACTATCTGGCGCGGGCAGGTTGGCAAGCAGGCGAACCCTGGGGGGTTGAGTTAGCGCTTCCTGCATCGTTTGATTATTCACAGACCGAGCGCCGCAGTAGCGCTGAGTGGGCGAGTCAAGGTGTACGCGCCCTGCAGGGTGAACTGCCCAATTTCGAGAGCGCGGCTATCGTCATTCCGGCCGGGGCGGAAGGGCCCGCCTTTTTGGTAGGCGCTAATTTTCGAGCGATTTTGCGCTATAACAACGCCACCAGCTACGCCCTGGCCGTGGCGACGCTGGCTGATAAAATTGCCGGGCGTGAGGGAATACGCCAGGCATGGCCGCGAGGGCAGACACCTTTAACCCGCGACGATGTCAAAGAACTCCAGAGGCGCTTGAATGAAGCGGGCTATTCGGTAGGCGGGGCTGACGGTGTGATGGGACCCAATACACGCCAAGGCGTGCGTGACTTTCAACGCAGCCAAGGCCTGACGCCGGATGGCTTCGCTACTCAGGCGCTGCTTGAAAGGCTGCGCTAGGTGCGTAGTTATGATTAATCACTTATTTCACCAAGGATGATGCTATGGGATTTGTGGCAAAAACGCTGTTAAGTAGTGTGCTGGTAAGTGCATTAGCCGCCAGCGCAGTGGCAAGCGATGATGATAAAGTGTTTGGCTGGGTTGAAAATGCCACCATAGAGCCCTGGGGCATCATGGTGAAGGCCAAGCTTGATAGTGGTGCCCTGACGTCATCTTTGGATGCGCGTGATATCGAAGTGTTTGAGAAAGAGGGCGAGGAGTGGGTGCGCTTTCGCTTAAAGCTAACAGACCAGCAGAACGACGAAGTGTTTAGCGACCGTCTTGAACGGCCGCTCTATCGTGAGTTGGCGGTGCGCGGCGCGGGCGGGCGTGATGAGCGCCCCGTTGTATTAATGGATGTGTGCATGGGCGATACGGTTTACGAAGAGCAGTTTAGCCTACGTGATCGCGAAGAAATGCATTATCCACTGCTGCTTGGCCGGCGTACCATCAGCCATTTAGGCTTGCTGGACGTGCGCGAAACATTCCAGCAAGAGCCATCCTGCAGTGACGATGCTGAGGTGGTGCCTCACGATCCAGAAGACCAGCAATCCTAGGTATTGAGCTCTAAAACAGCCGTGACAGCAACGCTGTGACGGCTGTTTCAACGCGTAAAATGCGCGGCCCAAGATGCATCCCCTCACAGCCAGCGTCCAGCAGTTTCTCAACTTCCCATGGGATAAACCCACCTTCTGGGCCGACCAACAGCAGCGTATTGTCGCTGATGCCACGTGGGCAGGCCATCGGCATGCCCGGGTGAGCCACAAGGCCATGGCGACCGCGAAGTAAAGCAGGCAGTTGCTCTTCAAGAAAGGGCCGAAAGCCTTTGGTCAGTGTCACGCTCGGTAGTTGGGTATCACGTGATTGCTCCAGACCCAGCACCAGGTGCTGATGAATTTTCTCGGGAAGAAGCTCTGGTGATTGCCAATAGCTTTTCTCTACGCGCTTGGTATGCAGTAGCGTAATTTCCTTCACCCCTAGCGCTGTCACATGCTCAAGCGTTCGCGCCAGCATGCGTGGTCGAGGTAGCGCGAGTACCAAATGCACGGGAAGAGCGGGGGGAGGCACGTCTGCTAACGGGTCAAGGACAAATACGGCAAGCTCAGTGGTTAATTCGACCAGCTGTGCTTTTCCCATTAAGCCACCCTGAACACCCACCGTTAACCGGTCACCGAGGGCGGCGCGATGGATGTCGCGTAAATGCGCTAATCTGCGTGCGTCTGTTATACGCGCATGGCCCTGGTGGTCGAGGTCGCTGGGGTGAAGCAAAATCAAATTCATAATCGGCATCTATTGGTCGAAGGGTGGGCACACTGTTGCGCAATATTCTACTCACATGGCTTGCATGGGCGCGTGGTGCAGGCACAATAATAGCATTGGGGAACACCCCCTATCGCGTTTAAGGAGATGCGCTGTGCGCGTAATTCGTAAGTATGCCAATCGCCGGTTGTACGACACTCAGCAAAG
Organism: Halomonas citrativorans; assembly: GCF_014898005.1. NCBI lineage: Bacteria > Pseudomonadati > Pseudomonadota > Gammaproteobacteria > Oceanospirillales > Halomonadaceae > Halomonas > Halomonas citrativorans. The sequence continues at coordinate 38,753 of NZ_JABUYX010000015.1, read as the reverse complement.
CCGTTATGTCACGCTTGAAGATCTGCGCCATCTTATTATTGAAGAAGCGCCGTTTCGGGTTGAGGATGCCAAAAGCGGTGAAGACCTGACGCGTACCATTCTGCTCTCCATCATTATTGAGCAGGAGCAGTCGGATAACGAAGCCGAAGTATTCTCTAACGACCTGCTGGCGCAGCTCATCCGGGTTTATGATATGTCGTCGCCTTTACCGCTGGCGCGTTATCTGGAGCAAGGCACGCAGCTTATGCTGGAGCAGCAAAAGCGTTTGCAAAGCCAATGGCAGCAGGCCATGCGCCATACGCCCATGGAGTTTATGCGCGAGCTGGCCGAAGAAAATATGCGCTTTTGGCAAAGCACCTTGAACCAGCCGCCCTCCACCAGCGACAAGGATGAGGATAAATCCTCCTAACGCCACGGGTGGTCACCTTGTGGCATAATGCGGCGCATAATCGCTCTCCCGTTCGAGAAGGAAGAACATGAAGGTTTTGATGATAGGTGGCGGCGGCCGCGAACATGCGTTGGCGTGGAAATTAGCGCAATCTGAGAATGTTGAGCAGGTATTCGTAGCGCCCGGCAATGCCGGTACGGCGACCGAAGATAAGCTGACCAATATCGATATTGCGGCCACCGACTTGGCCGGGCTGGAAGCATTTGCGCTCCAGGAGCGTATTGGCTTGACCGTCGTCGGTCCGGAAGCGCCTCTGGTCGAAGGCGTCGTTGACCGCTTCCAAGCGGCTGGCCTGACCATCTTTGGCCCTACCCAGGCCGCGGCCCAGCTTGAAGGCTCCAAGTCGTTTACCAAGGACTTCCTGGCACGCCATGCTATTCCAACGGCGGCTTATCAGACGTTTACCGCGGTAACGCCTGCGCTGGCATATTTACACACGGTTGGTGCGCCTATCGTCATCAAGGCGGATGGCTTGGCGGCAGGTAAGGGCGTGATCGTTGCCATGAGCGAAGTGGAGGCTGAAGCCGCCATTCGCGATATGCTCGAAGCCAATGCCTTTGGCGATGCTGGTGCTCGCGTTGTCATTGAAGAGTTTCTGGAAGGTGAAGAAGCGAGCTTTATCGTCATGGTCGATGGTGAAAACATCGTTCCCATGGCCACCAGCCAAGACCACAAGCGTGCCTACGATGGCGACACAGGCCCTAATACCGGCGGCATGGGCGCTTACTCACCTGCGCCGGTCGTTACGCCAGACGTTGATGCCCGCATCATGGAGCAGGTCATCGTGCCCACGGTTAAAGGGATGGCCGCTGAAGGCAATGCCTATACCGGATTTTTGTATGCCGGGTTGATGATCGACCAGACCGGGCAGCCCAAAGTGATTGAATATAACTGCCGCTTTGGTGACCCCGAAACTCAGCCCATCATGATGCGCCTGACGTCGGATCTTGCTGAGCTTTGCCTTGCCGGTGCCCAAGGGAAGTTGGCCGGTAAAACGTGCCATTGGGATTCACGTGCCGCGGTGGGTGTGGTCATGGCGGCGGGCGGTTATCCAGACAGCTACCGTAAAGGCGATGTCATTGATGGTTTGGCAAAAGCCGAGCAGCACAGCAAGGTGTTCCATGCGGGCACCGCGCTGAACGCGAACAACGAGGTAACGACCTCTGGCGGTCGTGTACTGTGTGTGACGGCACTGGGCGAGAGTGTATTTAGCGCACAGCAGCAGGCTTACAAAGGCGTCAAGGAGATTCGCTGGGAGGGGGCTGAATATCGCCGTGATATCGCTTACCGTGCTATTGCGCGAGAAAAAGCGTAATAAGCGCGTTGATACCGTAGCGCAAGGGGCGGGCCACTTATCACCACCGAAAGGAAACAGGTATGGAACGTGTCACGCTGGATTTTCCCGCTAACGCGGTTATTCATCGTCACCCTTTAACGGTGCGGGTAACCGATATGAATTACGGTCGGCATTTGGGGCATGACACAGTGGTTTCGCTGCTACATGAAGCCCGCGTTCACGCTTTTTCCGCCCTGGCGCTATCGGAATGGGACATGCACGGCTATCCAAGCGTGGTGGCCGACCTGGCCGTGCAGTATCAACGTGAAGCGCGTTGGCCTGATGCGTTGATCATTGAAACGGCGGTGCCTGAGCCGCAGGGCAAGGCATTAACCGTTTACCAGCGTATTTTGCAGCGCGACGGCGAACATATCGTGGCGACCGCCCGCGTTAACCAGTTGCTCATCGACGCCAATAGTGGGCGGCCGGTTGCGATACCTGAGCCCATCAAGCAGGCCTTGGCCCAAGCGAGGAGCGCTTAATGTCGCGGGAATATCCCATTATCGCCGTGACAGGCTCTTCGGGTGCGGGCACCACGACCGTAAGACGAAGCTTTGAGCGCATGTTTCTACGCGAAGATGTACATGCGGCCATGGTGGACGGTGACGCTTTTCACCGCTATACACGCGACGATCTTCACCGCATGTTTCGTGAAGAGCCTGAGCGTAAGCATGAGCTTTCGCATTTTGCAGTCGAAGCTAACCTGCTTGACCGCCTTGAAGGGGTGTTTGCCGAGTATGGCGAGCATGGCACGGGCACGTTTCGGCACTATATTCACGCGGAAGACAAGCAGAAAATCGAAGCGGGCTACCGCGTAGGCACCTTTACGGAGTGGCAGTCGCTCCCATGTGGTACCGACCTGTTGTTCTATGAAGGTTTACATGGCGGGCTGGTAACCCAAGAGTACGACATTGCTCGCCATGTGGATCTGTTGGTAGGCGTTGCGCCGACCATGAATCTTGAATGGATTCAGAAAATTGATCGTGATACCAAGCTGCGTGGCTACTCCCAGGAAGCGGTGATCGATACGATTCTGGGCCGCATGAACGATTACGTGCGCTATATTCAGCCGCAATTCTCCCGCACCCATATCAACTTTCAACGGGTGCCTACCGTCGATACGTCCAACCCCTTTGAAGTGCAGGATATCCCCACAGATGCCGAGTCGTTTGTGGTGATACGATTTCGTGATCCCTCAACCGTTGATTTTCCCTGGCTTCTTGCAATGATCAAGGATGCCTTTATGACGCGGCCACATACGTTGGTCGTGCCTGGCGCGCGCATGTCGTTAGCCATGGAACTGATTTTGGCACCCCTGGTGCGCCATTTATTATCCCAGCGCCGCTTTCGTTAACCGCGTTTGCAAATGCCGGGCGACAAGCTGCAACGATAACAAGGAGTGGGTATGGAGTGTTTATTCTGCAAAATCATCAATCGTGAGATCCCGGCTGATATCGTTTATGAAGACGAGCACGTTCTCGCCTTTAACGACATTAGCCCTATGGCGCCCACTCATCAGCTGATTATTCCCAAAAAGCACATCGCCACTTTAAATGACATTGAAGAAGGTGATCTTGAGCTGGTCGGCCGTTTGCAGTTCACTGCTGCCAGGCTTGCCAAGCAGCAGCGCTTTGCCGAAGACGGTTATCGTGTTGTGATGAATTGCAACGAAAAGGGCGGTCAGACGGTCTACCACATACACATGCATTTATTAGGTGGTCGTCAGTTTACGTGGCCTGCGGGCTAACATACGGCCTTCAAGCTACCTTTAAGACAGTCTTTAAGACAGCCTTTAAGACAAGTTTGCTGTTAAGCGGAGTAAGCCATGAAGCGCCAGCTTAGTCGGTCTGATTGCTTAATTCATCAGTTTGATACAGCGTTACGGTCGCTGATGCCTCGCGCCGCTACATCACAGCGTAACCACCCCGCCAGTCAACTTGCAGATAGGGTGTTTGATGGCCACCAACGACGTCATACCGCAGGTCTGATGCGTGTTAATCATGTGATTGGTGTATCGAATCAGGCGCTGTATCAGGGCCAGAGTATTACCGCAGCGCTTCCCCATGCGCGTACGCAAATGGTGCAATCCGCTGCGGAGGCGTTTGATCACTTGGCGTGGTGTGAAGAGCGGCTGGTGCAACTGAATAGTCGCACCAGCTACTTTACGCCCTTTTTCTATACCGCTGCATTTGGGGTTGGGGCTATCTCTGGGTTAACCAGCGAGCGTCTAAGCCTTGGTATGATTGCCGCTACCTGCGAGCTTTCAGGTAAACACTTTGAAGAGCAGCAGGCCAGGCTAATGGCAGACGATCAGCGCTCGCGTGCGCTGCTTCGCCAGATGGCTGCGGATGAAGCGCACCAGGCGCATTTAGCGATAGAGGCGGGGGGCCTGCGTTTCCCTGCGCCGATTAAATGGGGGCTACGGTTTATCGCTCAAGGTGCCACTAAAGGCGCCTACTATTTCTGATGTGCTATTTCTGACGTGCTATTGCTTAGTACCGGCATCGGGAATGAAAAGCATCAGCAAGGAAGGCAAGTTATCCTTAAATTCTTGACGAATGGCGAGTTATCGCCAACGCTTAATCAGGTCAACGCTCATCGTACGTAAGGTAGCGTGCGTTTTCTAAAGCAGAAAAGCGTCACCAGGGAAAAGGAGAAAGATGATGCTAGGCAATGCGATGCTGTTTTTGATTATTGCGATTATCGCCGGTGTGCTCGGTTTTTCGGGGATCGCGGGGGTTGCATCAACCATCGCGCAAATTCTATTCGTTCTGTTTCTCATCCTGTTTGTGGTATCGCTTTTTACAGGGCGACGCCGTTAGCATAAGGGCTACTTATAGAGACCTTTCATAAAGGCTTTTCATAAAGACTTTGGATAGAACCAGCTAAACAAAAAGCCCCGTTTGGGGCTTTTTGCATACGGGTCAGCCGTACTGTTACCGGGTATGGAACGCTAAAAAATCAGGCATCAATACGCTTGTACTTCATGCGCTTGGGCGTATCGTTACCTACCCGCTTCTTATGATCGTTTTCATAGTCGGTATAGTTACCGTCGAAGAAGACGACTTCAGAATCACCTTCAAACGCCAGAATGTGCGTGGCAATACGGTCCAGGAACCAGCGATCATGAGAAATCACCATGGCGCAGCCTGGGAAGGCAAGAAGGGCTTCTTCAAGCGCACGCAGTGTCTCAATATCAAGGTCGTTAGAAGGCTCATCCAGCAGGAGTACGTTGGCGCCCTGTTTGAGCGTTTGGGCAAGCTGCAAGCGTCCACGCTCACCACCGGACAGCTCATCCAGGCGTTTCTGCTGGTCATTACCTTTAAAGTTAAAGCGACCAACGTAGGCACGTGAGGACACTTCGTAGCCGTTGATGTTGAGAATGTCCTGCTCGCCAGACACCGCCTGCCAAACCGTCTGCTTGTCATCAAGCGCATCACGTAACTGCTCAACGTAAGCGATCTCAACCGTGTCCCCGATGACCACTTCACCCGTGTCTGGCTGCTCTTTACCGGTGATGAGTTTAAACAGGGTCGATTTACCCGCACCGTTTCCGCCGACGATGCCAACAATCGCACCTTGGGGAATAGTGAAGGAAAGGTCTTCATACAGCAGCTTGTCTTCAAAGCGCTTGGAGACATTATGAAACTCGATGACCTTATCACCCAGGCGCGGGCCAGGCGGAATATAGATCTCGTTGGTTTCATTGCGTTTCTGGAAGTCGCCGGACTGCATCTCTTCAAAGCGGTTAAGGCGCGCTTTGCTTTTGGCCTGACGACCTTTAGCGTTACTGCGCACCCACTCAAGCTCTTGCTTGATGGCTTTTTGCCGCGATGCTTCCTGCTTGGCTTCCTGGGTCAGGCGGTGCTCTTTTTGCTCTAGCCACTGAGAGTAGTTGCCTTCAAACGGGATGCCTTGACCACGGTCGAGCTCCAGAATCCAGCCCGCTACGTTGTCCAGGAAGTAACGGTCGTGGGTAATCGCCACAACGGTACCGTTATAGTCATGCAGGAAGCGCTCCAGCCAGGCAACCGATTCGGCGTCCAGGTGGTTGGTTGGCTCATCCAGAAGCAGCATGTCCGGGCTTGAAAGCAGTAGGCGACAAAGCGCGACACGGCGCCGTTCACCACCTGAAAGGTTGCCCACTTTGGCATCCCACGGCGGCAAGCGAAGCGCTTCGGCAGCGACTTCAAGCTTACGCTCAAGGTTGTGGGCATCGGCGGCTTCAATGATGTTTTCAAGGCGTGCTTGCTCGCTTGCCAGTGCATCGAAGTCGGCATCAGGCTCAGCGTAGGCAGCATAAACAGCGTCCAGCTTCTCCTGCGCTTCCTTGATAGCGCCTAGTGCTTCTTGAACGGTGTCGCGGACATTTTTCTCATCATCAAGCTGCGGCTCTTGGGGGAGATAACCGACATTGATACCCGGCATCGGACGAGCTTCACCCTCAAACTCTTTATCGACACCCGCCATAATGCGCAGCAGTGTGGATTTACCGGCACCGTTTAAACCCAAAACGCCGATTTTGGCGCCCGGGAAAAACGATAGCGAAATATCCTTGAGAATTTGTTTTTTGGGTGGCACAACTTTGCCAACCCGGTTCATGGTGAATACGTAAGAACCTGTTTGACCTTTTTTGTCACCTTTTGACATGGTCTATTTTTCCTCTAATTCAGTTTTCATGGGGCTTTTAGAGCGATGGTGAACGCTCAAAGCAGAAAAAATAAAAGTTAAGTTTTTCTTTCCTGTGCTCCTGTTCTTTATTATACTTAAAAAAGTTGTGTTTTGGGGGCAATATGAGTTATCGAGTTATCGAACAGGTGGTGAATGCTGCGCGAAGAAAGCTGCTTGTGCAAGACCATATCCCCGTCTATTACCCAAACCTATACGTCACCTTCGAGCTCTCAGGCAAGGCCCTGGAAACCACAAAAAAGTACCTTGAACACTTGGCTGTATTTGAGGACTTCCTCGCTTTCTCATCCATCGACCTTATTTCCCGCCTGGAGCAGCGCCCCAAATCGCAGTACCTGACAGACAGCGAAATCTCTCGGTTTGTGTCAGACGCGGGATTCAACAAGGTAACCTTGGCCAAAAAGTATGCGGGTATGCGCTTACATCCAACGGCATACGAACAAGTTGGCAAGGTCCATGCGAAACAGCGTATTGAAGCAGTACGCGATTACCTGGCTTTTTTATACGACAAGCTGGGTGATCACTTGACGCGAGATGAAGCGCTTGACGATGTTAAACGGCGTTTTAATCGCAAAATTAAAGCGGCTAGTCCGGGGTGGAAAAAGACGCGAATCGATGAGATGAAAGGGCTGACTTCCTCGGCACGGAGTCGATTGTTGGAAGTAATGCACCCGGAGAGTGCTGAGAATCCATTCGCAGATGAAGCCATTAAGCTGCGGAACTATATCATTTTACTGTTAGGTCTCGATTTGGGGCTGCGCCGTTCTGAAATGCTTCTAATCAACACCAAAGATTTTCACTGTGACGTTCCTGAGCTTAACGTGGTCAATCTTCATGATGAAAACTTAGACTTTCGCACAACGGCCCCGCAATTCAAAACTCACGAACGCGTGTTGAAATTAGGTGATGACCTAAGTTGGGCGATCAGTGAATATGAGTCGAAATATCGCTACAGAAAGAACCATACAGGCCCATCGCAGGCGAAAAAGCATCCGTTTTTGCTAGTAGCGCATAGGCGAAATGAAGGTAAGCCTATGAGCATCAAAGCGCTGGATGGCGTTTTCACTCGGATCGGAAAAGCAGTGCCTAATCTGGCTCACATTCATCCCCATATTCTGAGGCATGACGCGGTCTACACGATGCTCGAAAGCATGCGGGAGGAGCTTGAAACGCTCACGCCTGAGGATCGTACAACTCAAGTTCAAAAAACCCTTACTTGGATGTTTGGTTGGAGTCCTGAATCGAACATGCCGGGTCTCTACGGGGCGAAGTTTTGGAAGGAAGAAGCAGATAAAGCTATGACAAAACGCTCGGATAAATTCAAGGCAATCAGAAAGGGTGTCGAGACTGAAATTCGCAAGGGACGCAAAGAATGAATATCGCAATTTCAGCCTTTGAAGCACCGACTAAGGACTCGCTTGAAGAGTGGCTGAATACACCTCGACTCGCCAAATGCGGCGAGTTTTTCACTCCGGCCAAACCAATGTGGTGGCCTGATAGGTCATCTAACCAATCGGTCAATTGGCAAATCGCAATCGCTGCTGTCCCGTCCGACTGGCAGCGCTGGTTACACGCCGCCCTGGCCTACCGCATGGTGGAGTTTGGACAGAGCACTATTGTAGCAGTTGCTGGAATTCTTTCGCGCGCGGCGCAGGTAGGGCTCGATCCTCTCAATGAGTATCACCTGATTGATTTGCGCGAGCGTTTTGCTGTGAACGAATTTTCCACGCTGACCGGTTTCATGAAATTTTGGCAAGAGTGTGAATCGCTTGAACAGCGACCATCACAAGTCCTGATTGATGCTTATGACGCACTACCCAGAAAAAAACGGCCCCGAAACGATGTCATCTTGCGCTTAGACCCTGAACAGGGACCGTTCACGCAGGTGGAGCAAGACGCCCTACACCAGTGGTTACATGAGCAGTTCTGCCACGACAATTTAGAGCCTGAGCGCTACCTCTACTTACGTTTAGCAATGATCTACGGACAACGTGGTATACAACTACGCATGATTGTCTTTGGTGACTTTATCAAAACCGAGCGGGGCTACCAGATTCGAATATTCTGGGCGAAGCAGAAAGGTGATGATGCTGGATGGAGGGCAAAGCCCGAGATCTTCAACTTAGATAAGGACCTTTACAATATTGTGCAGGCCTATCGGTCGATTGTCCTCGCTCAACTTGAGCATGAATATCCTGGTCGAGCCGATTGGGATAAAGCGATTGAGCATGTGCCACTCTTTCGTCGCAAGTTGGCTCATAAAAGATTGGGTAGAAAGCCAGTCCCCGTTATAGTTGACCTGCCTGATCAAAATGCGTTGGAGCAGGCACCACAGGCAAAGTTTCATGTTAATGCTAGTGTTATAACGTCTTGGCTGCTTCATATGGAAAGTATGCCTGACTTTCCCATTTCTTCGCGGACACATCAGCCTCTGAAAATCAGTAAGTGCCATCGTTTCAGGCATACGCTCGGTACCGATCTCTCGAATGCAGGACTGGATGAGTGGTCAATCGCTAGCGCATTATTGCATTCTGATACACACACCGTCCGTAAATACCGAGCGGTATCAGCAGAGTTGATGAAGCTGGTTGACGAGAAGATGAGCGATCATCTCGCGCTGGTAGTGAGAGCTTTTACGGGTACTATCGTGACAGATCGTGCTTCAGCCAAAAATGGGGATCGAGTAGATCGCCAGATTGAGGATTTGGCCATCTGTGGTGCCGATACAACCTGCCATCTTGACGCCCCATTCACTTGTTACGGATGTAGCAAATTCCAGCCACTCCTTGACGCGGATCACAGCGCCACACTTGAGCGATTGGAGCGTCGCCGTGCGCAAACCATTGCCACGGATAAAACCACGGGTGTGCTCTGGGACCGTGCAATTCTGGCGTGTCGCAAAATAATTCTCGATTGCACTGCGCTGCGTGAATCAGGAAAAGCAGGCGGAAATGACGCATGAGTAGCATTATCGATTTTAAACCCCAGAGCCACCTTAAAGCCGCCGAGCAACTGGATGCTTTTATCGCGTGGGCGAAAGCCACTTTGCCCAAGGGGGAGCCTAATAAACGGGTTCATGCTGGGATTCGGTGGGATATGGACTCGTGGCATCATTCGGGAGTTGTCAGTTGCTCCTTCACTGCGCATGGATCACATAGAAATGCGAAGGCGAAAGACAAAAAGTATATGCAGCCGCCGTTCATCGATTTCGCCAAGGCGCTAATTGTGTATCGCAGAGTATTTCAAGGAAAGAAATCGATGAGGTCCTGGCTCTCCGTTGCCAAGTTCCTTGAGGTTGCGCTGGTCGAGTTGTCCGGAACAAGGGACGTGACAAAAGTGTCGGCTGCTATCTGCAACAAAGCCTGTGAGCACTTCATAAACGAGTATCCTGTCGGTGATATTGCATATATTAATAGCAAAAGTCTCGAACAGATAGTCCAATTGATGAGGGCTAAAGGGTTACTAACTACACCCTTTCGATGGTCTTCGCCGCTGCGATGTAAAAGCTCAGGTACGCTAGAGGAGCAGAAGAAAAATCACGACAAAAAAATGCCGAGTCGTGAATCCATTCAAGCTTTGGGTGAACTGTTTAATAACGACCTAGCGAGTCCGCTAGACATCATAACCACTTCAGCGTGCGCCCTCTTACTTAGTCAGCCGAGTCGCATCGGAGAATTAGCCGATGTTGAGTGTGACTGTGTGGTGTTCAAAGAGGGTGCTAATGGTGGTCAGCGCATGTTCCTGCGCTGGTATGCTGAGAAGGGTTATGGAGCGACGACTAAGCCCGTTGTGACAGGCATGGAACCTGCAGTAAAACGTGTCATTGAGTTGGTGGCTCCGATCACTTATGAGGCGCGCCAATATGCGGCATGGCTCGATGATCATCCTGATGACTATCCTCCTCATGCAGGTGTACCCCAGAAAGGCCCAGATGAACCGCTCTCGTATGGAGAGGCCTGTGCAGCGTTAAAAATGCACGCGAATGCCCAGAAATCACCGCGAAGTTCTTTTAAGGCTAAGTTTCTAGACTCCCTAACAAAAAATAAAGCACTAAGTCCTGAGGCACAGGTTGTATTAGACGAGATACGAGAAGGATGGGATACCAGTAAAGGGGAGCGAATTTATGTGAATGGCAGAATTGGCTACTTTCAGTTTAACGATAGAGCGGTCATTACGTTGCGCAAGCTCAATATCCTAATGCGCGAAAAGTACCTGCCCAAAGACTTTCCGTATACCTCACCTGCGTCAGATGGCAAGAAGCGCGTGAAGTACCGTGATGCGTTGTTTACAGTGCGAACAGGTAGTCTGCCTAATGAGACAAAGAATGCCTTAGCAATTAAACATGATTTAGGAGTAGAGATTGCCGTCAACCCTAACCGAATGATGGGACAATTAGGAGATGCTCCGCACACGCAGAGTATTTTCGAGCGGCATGGATATAAGGGCGTGAAGGTGAACACACACGCTTTTCGTCACGAGCTGAATACTGAGATGCACCGAGCGGGCCTTTCACAACTACTTATCGATGCGTTTTCTGGACGTACTGCTATGGGCTCGGTCTACAACCATGAGACCGTCGAGGAACGTACCCAAAGGGTTGCCCACTATCACCCCAAAACGAAGCACAGCAACGCGGCTCAGCGGTTGGAGAAGGTCAAAACAAATCAACCATTGAGTCTCAGTGATGTGAGAGATCTGCAAGAGGGAGATCAGGACCGAATTATTCATCAGACCCACGTTGGGATTTGTGTACATAACTTTGCCTCCGAACCCTGCCCGAAAATGGGGGCCTGCTTGAGCTGTGGTCGGCTCGGTTGTGTGAAGGGTGACTATGCGAAACTCGCAAATCTAAAAGAGGAACGCGAAGACCTTAAACGCCGCTACGACAAAGCGCGTGATGCGCAGTATCGCGATATTTTTGGGGCCTCAGAGTGGGTCAAAAAAGTGAGCATGGATCTCTATAAATGTGACGCGCTGATCCAAACCCTGGAGAACCCTGAACTCGAAAACGGTGACATCGTTTGGAACGTCGATAATGGTTGGACGCTGACCAACAATGCCGCCGCAATGGCAGGGCTGATCGATGCCAAAGAAATCGAAGCGAAAAATGAGCAATTGCCGTCATTAGATGATTTGTCAGCAATGCTAGACGAGATCGAGGTATAGCAATGGGGCATTTAACGAAGAAAGATGAAGCGCGCATCATCAAGCTAATTGAAGAGTGGTCGGAGCCAAAGCTGACCTGGCCTCTACTCGTTGAAGCATGCAAAGAAAAACTGGGTATCAGTCGTGCTCGCCAATCTCTGATGAAGCTTCCAGCCATTGATATGGCGATGAAGAATCGCAAGGCTGCATTGAAGGCCCCAAAGGAAAAACCAGGATGGATTGGCGACATTCGCGAAGCGAACGAGCGCATTGAAGAGCTGACCGAGACTAATCAGAAGCTTATGGGTGCTCTTCGTGATATGCATGCGCGATTCCTTATTTGGCAGGCAAACGCTGATATGCATGGGGTAACGCAATCGATGCTTGAGCAGCCTGTGTCTCAGCTTCAGAAGAAAACCTAGTTGAGTGTTCTAAAGTTATTTCTTAGTGGACACTACCATGATCCAATTAAACGTGTTGGAAGCGCCTCGCAAGCGCCGCCGTTACAGTCCAGGGTTCAACACTTTTAGCCTTAATGCTTGGCCAGTAAAAACTCACATCCCACCTAAAAGCTGCTCTGCCTGCCCATCCAGTCGTTCCTTCACCGATCGCCACTCGGGCATGTGCCTATCCAGCAGTGCGTAAAAGCGCGGGCTGTGGTTGTGTTCAACCAAGTGACACAGCTCGTGTAGAAGTACGTAGTCAATGGCTCGCGTGTTGGCTTTAATCAGGTGCGGGTTTAGTAGCACCGCCCCTTCGGGTGAGCAGCTACCCCATTGGGTTTGCATTTCGATAATGCGCCAATCGGGTACTGTTTTAGCCCATGGCAACGTCTCGACCATCATATTCAGGCGGCGCTGAAACACGTCTACCGCTCTGTCGCGGTACCACTGGCGTACTGCCTTTTGTGTGCGTTCAGTGGTCAGCTCTTTACCTTGCACCCGCAGCTGGCCGCCTATGAGCTTACAAGTGGCTTTCCGCTGGCTTGGGTCATCTATCACCTTGAGTACATACCTGCGCCCTAGATAGAGCATGCTTTCGCCGCTTACCCATGCTCTTGGCTGCACGTAACGATTTCGCTCTTCAATGTCATCCAGGTGCTTGAGTATCCATCTCGCACGACGCTGCACCGCTGCTTTGATATCGGGCAACTTTGCAGTCTCCGGCGCATCCACCTGCACCATGCCATTAGGGTGAACATGTACTCGTACCGTGGCTTTTTTATATTCGGGTAGATAGCACAGGTGATAGCTGAATTCGCGCTTACCGTAGCGCGCCTGATGAACCCGAGATTTTTCGTCCTGTTTTGAATCCACAGCGGCCATCACTTTGCCACTCCGTTACGCAGAATCTGAACCACTTCATCCAGGATCGATTTGGCTTTATCCAAGCCCACCAGTGAAAACAGCTGTGGTAGCAGGTGTTTGCGAACATCCTGCTCGATATCGACGGGGTTCAGTGAGTTTTCTGCTACCGCTCGATTGACGACTTTATCGATTTCAAAGGCTTCTTCGATCAATTGTTCGCCTTTGTCTTCTTCCAACGCAGCGAAGTCATCACCCAACACCAGCTTAAACGTGCCGTAGTAAGCCTGAGCATGCTTGTTACCGCTGAACGCTTCTAGCGGTAGGTCAGGTACCTCTCGCTCTTCGACCTTGTCCTCAAGGTCGCTAAACAGCTTGAACTGAGCCTTGTAGTCGAACATAGACTCGGCTTTTTCGATGGCTTCTTTCAGCAGCGCGGAGAACACCTTCTTGGCGTAGGGATCGTCGCCTAGCTTCTCCTCGATGGTTTTTTTGGTACGCGTCTTGATCTTGTCAGTTTCGTTTTTAGTTTTCTCGTCGCTCCAGTTATCGGGATTGCCCTCTACGTGGTCGATTAATACAGGTTCGTCGCCGGGGGCAACATCTACCCCGGTAACGTACCGGTCAATTAGATCTCGAATTTGACCTTCGTACTCGGAATAATCGACGGTTTCCTGAGCATCCATCCGGACGGTCTTGCGCAGGTCTGAAAACCACTTCAAATCCGATTTGTACTGGCGTATATCAGCCTCGCTGAACGCCTTGTCATCAAAGAAGCTCTGCGTAGAAAGGGCGGTTTTTAGACACATCCCGAAGTTGGTGACAGCTTCATAGAAGTCATCCCGAAGCGCCTGACGGATATCGATCTCCACGCCATCTTCATCCTGCTCGTATTTGGGCATGAACACTTGACGATATGGCTCAGGATCTAGCCGGTTATCAATATGACTGAAGAAGCTCAAAAGCCGGTCATGCAGTGACGGAAGCTTCTTGTACTCCGTGTCGACGTTGGCATACAGGCCTTCAATATCCGTGATGGTAAAGCCACCCTGAGTTTGGTCCTCAAAGTTTTGGTAATCCTTTATGGCGGTATCCAGCTCTCTCAGGATGCCACGATAATCGATCAGGTAACCGAAGCGCTTCTGAGGATGCAGCCGGTTGACGCGAGCGATGGCCTGGATCAGATTATGACCTTTAAGCTGCTTGTCGATATAGAGAACCGTGTTTCTTGGCTCATCGAAGCCAGTTAGGAGCTTATCGACAACGATCAGTATGTCTGGCGGCCCATCGGTACCGAAATCCTCTATCGTGGCTTTCTCGTAGTCCTGTGGGTCGCCTGTGACGTTGTTTTTCCACCATTCTTGTACTAACGGCAGATTGGTTTCATCAACATCCGTATGGCCTTCACGGGTATCCGGCGGCGAAATCACGATGGCACTGGTCACCATGCCTAGGCTGTCGAGTTCTTGCTTGTAGCGGATCGCGCTAAGCTTGCTATCCGTGGCCAATTGGCCCTTGAGCTCTAACCCCGCCTTCTTAAAGTTTTCGCTGAAATGCACGCTAATATCAAAGGCGTTGAGCTTGATGCGATCCTGCGCGGTATAAATCTGGCCTTGCTTGGCATACTTGCGCTTGAGATCAGCTTTCTGTTCGTCAGATAGTGAGGCCGTCACCTTATCAAACCACGTATCGACCGCCTTCTGATTCACATCGAGTAGCGGTTTGCGCTCTTCGTAAAGCAATGGCGTAACGGTGCCGTCTTCCACCGCTCGCTTCATGGTGTAGGCGTGGATGATGGCACCAAATTTCTCGGCGGTTTCGCTTTGCTCATTTTTCAGCAGTGGCGTACCGGTGAAGGCAATGAACGAGGCTTTGGGAAGAGCTTGCCGCATTCGCTGGTGGTTTTCTCCTCCCTGACTGCGATGCCCCTCATCAACAATCACGATGATGTTCTCAGAAGGGTTGTAGCACTCGGGCTGTTTAGCGGCTGAAGCGAATTTATTGATGATGGTAAATATAATCCGCTCGTTGCCGTGGCCAATGCGAATGGCCAGCTCTTTGCCGGAACGTGTTTTTGCCAGCGAGTCACCGCTTTTCTTACCGGCGATATCACTGCCAAAGGCACCGCCAGTTAGGAAAGTTTTAGATAGCTGTTTCTCAAGATCTACCCGGTCCGTGACGACGATGACCCGGCAATTCTTTAACGCGTCACTGAGCAGCAGTGCGCGACATAGGTACACCATGGTAAACGACTTACCTGATCCCGTGGTATGCCACAGCACGCCGCCTCGGCGCTCCCCACTAGGTTTAAAACCGGAGATACGCTCTAGGAGTGCCTTGATGCCGAACGCCTGGGGGTAACGCGCCGCAATCTTGCCTACTTTGCGGTCGAAAAGGATGAACAGCCGGAGAAATTCCAGAAACCGGTGCCTATCCAGCAAGCCGACGAGGAGCCGGTCTTGTTCGGTCGGTGTGACGTGTTTAGACCACAGCTGTTCAAAGTAAGCCTGGATTTTCGGCGGTTTACCCTGGAACAGCGAGTCCTTAACAGGGGGAGACAAGGCCTGGTTCTTTATGCCCTGAACATATTGATCATCGAACTCTTCATCTTCCCACTTCGACCAGAACTTGGCCGGGGTGTGGGTCGTACCGTACCTGCCATCGTTACTGCTGATGGAGAGCAGCAACTGAGCAAACGCATACAGATAAGGTATTTCATCGTTTTTCTGGTTGCGGAGGTTCTGGCTTATGCCTTCCTCCACCATGTTCTTGTTGGGGCTGCCGGAGGCCGCCCGCTTGGCCTCTATCACCGCTAAAGGAATACCGTTAACGAAAGCCACCACATCTGGCCTGCGGGTATGGGTACCCTGGGTGGAGAGCACTTCCATCTCTTCGGTGACATGGAATTCGTTGTTATCCAGGTGCTCCCAGTCGATCAAGTGAATGGTCGGCTGGGCTTTCTTGCCGCCCACGAACTCCGTCACGGTAATGCCCAGCGTCAACATGTCGTACACGGACTGATTGGCATCCATTAAGCCTTGGGCCATGGATGGCGTAGTGATCTCTCGTATTACCTGATCAATAGCCTTATCAGACAGAGGGTATGACTCCCCCTTAAACGTGAAACGGCGCTGACGTAACATGCGCTCCAAAACAGGCTTCATCACCACATCCCGCTGGCTGCCTCGTAGCGCCTGACACTCGGTTGTGGGCAGAAACGTCCAGCCCAGGTTGATCAGGGTGGCCAGGGCGGGGATGTGGCTGGCATGCTGTTCGTTCCCTTGAGGTGTGGAGTTCATGCGGCCTCCACTTGCACTCGCCGTTTGCCGGTGAGGAGCTGTTGCATCAGGGCTTTCTTTTCTTGTTTTAGATGATTAATACGCTTTTGAAGCTGCTCAATTTCGTTATTTGCCGAAGCCAGTATACGAGCAATCGCTTTCTGCTCGGCCACCGGAGGATAGTTGAATATGATCTTCACAAAGTCTTTTTTTGATAGCTCCATGAATGTTGAACCGCTCGAATAGCGGATAAACACATGGCGATTGAAAGAGAATAGGTAGTAAAGAAATTCAACATCATGTTTGTTGTTGGGAATAACAGACTTAAACCCTTGGTTGGTTGTAATTGGGGTCGTAGAAATTGCCATCAAACCAACAGACGCACGGGTGCAAACGCACAGAGAGCCTGAAGGCATTAAGGTCGCGGAACTTTCTGTGACCCCCTTCTCTGTAATTTTTCTTGGCGTATCGTAGATGAAGTGAGTTTTGAGGGCTGTTATGTCTGTAGGTGTGAGCCACTGGACATCGCCACCCCAAAGATCGCCGTCATTGGTGTCTGGGGTTCCGCCTGAAACGATTTTTCCTGTTTGAGAAATATGCTTGGATTCCCATTCCTCCTCATATCCTGGCATGCGCTTTTTCCCGGTCAGCAATTGCTGCATCAATCCCTTTTTCCGCTGCTGGCTGTTCTCAAGCAGGCGCTCGGTGGCTGTGATGGCCTGATCCCAGGTGGTGAGGATCAGGGCGATCTTTTTCTGTTCGGGGAGTGGAGGGAGTGGGAACGTCAAAGACTTTACATCTTGTTGACTTATCGAGCATTGGGCAACAGCCCGCTTGGCGACCTTGCGGAAGTGCGAGCGTGCGTTATGCGATTGAAGAACACGAATCAGAAATTCCGGTAAAACTACCGACGGATTCGGCTCGATTCGCATCATATTAGATTCATAAACTACCTCTTCCCCACGCTCGTTCCTCCAGAGGACCGCCTTGCCGAGGTGAGTTAAGCTATTGACGCGATTTACAACAATGTCGTCTCGCTGGAGCTGATAACCCTTAATTTCCTTAGGGGATAGCTCCAGCCTGCGAAGCCCGCGGTTAACAAGGTTGCCATCATTGTTGAAGTCGGTAATCCTCAAGATCGGAGTGCCGCTCCCATAGGACTCGGAGTTTTTATAGATTCCGTTTTTGTAGGATGCAGGCAGAATCTCCCCAAGCTTCACAATAGGCAGGCCATTAACTTCCATAGCCCAACTCCTTCAGATACCTTCCCATCTGCTCGTTTAGCTTCGCAATTTCCGCTTCGATATCTTTCCGCTCTGCCTGCACTGCCATTAGGTCGATCTCTTCCTCTTCCTCGAAAGTGTCCACGTAACGGGGGATGTTGAGGTTGAAGTCGTTCTCCTGGACCTCCTCCAGAGTGGCCAGATAGGCGTACTTGTCGAGGTTATCGCGTTGCTTATAGGTGTCGACCACCTTGTCGATGTTGTCATCGGAGAGCTGGTTCTGGTTCTTGCCGGCCTTGAATTCACGACTGGCGTCGATGAACAATACGTTGCTATCGGTTTTATCCTTACGAAACACCAGAATCGCTGCCGGGATGCCCGTGCCGTAGAACAGCTTTTCTGGGAGGCCGATGACGGCATCTAACAGGTTTTCCTCGATCAGCTTTTGGCGAATTCTGCCTTCACTAGATCCACGGAACAGAACACCGTGGGGCACGACCACCGCCATGCGGCCGGTCTTTGGCTTCATCGTCTCGATCATGTGGAGAATGAAAGCGTAATCACCTTTGGTCTTGGGCGGCAAGCCACGGCGGAATCGAGCATAGGGGTCACTCTCGGCGCCCTCAACACCCCATTTCTCCAACGAGAACGGTGGATTGGCCACCACGATGTCGAAGTGCTTCAGGCCCCCGTTTTCATTCAGCAGCTTGGGATTGCGGATGGTGTCGCCCCATTCCAATTTATGGTTGTCGACGCCATGCAGGAACATGTTCATCTTTGCTAGTGCCCAGGTACTGCCGATGGCTTCTTGACCGAACAGGGCGAAGTTCTTCGAGCCCTCCTCACCTTTGCGGATCTGGTTGGCACATTTCAGCAACAGGGAGGCAGAACCGCACGCCGGGTCGCAGATTTCATCGCCTTGATTGGGTTCAACGATCTCTGCCATCAGCTCCGATACTTCCGGCGGGGTGTAGAACTCACCGGCCTTTTTGCCGGAGGTGGCCGCGAAGTTTTTGATCAGGTATTCGTAAGCATTGCCGATCACATCCAGCTTACCAATACGGCTTGGGCGCAGGTTGAGCTCCGGGCGGGCAAAGTCTTCCAGGATGTGGCGCAGGATGTCGTTTTTCTGCTTTTCATCGCCCAGCTTGTTGGAGTTGAAGCTGATGTCCTGGAACACATCGGCCAGCTTGACGATGTTGGCCTCTTCAATGGCGTGAAGCGCCTTGTCGATGCGCTCACCGTTGCCTGGCTCATGTCGCTGATCGTAGAGCGAGTAGAAGCCTGCATCGCCAGGTAGCACGAAGCGCTCGTTCTTCATTAGCTCTTCGATTAGCTCAGGGGCATCGCCATACTCGGCCTCGTAATTGCTGTAGTGATCCTGCCATACATCTGACAGGTACTTCACGAACAGCATGGTCAGAACATAGTCCTTATAAATACTTGGATCTACTGTGCCCCGGAAAGTATCGCAGGCATTCCAGACCGCTTTGTTGATCTGCTCCTGCTTGATGGCATCGTTACTCATGTCAGTTCCCTGTCGTATCAGAGCTAAGTAGTTGGTGGCCAGCGGCTTCAATCATGCGCTGACGATTACCGATTAACTGATTCAAAAGTTTTTTTTCACGGATAGCGGCATTGTCGAGCTTCACCATGAGCTCCTGTTGCTCAATGGATGGCACCACAATGGGCAGGCTGCCTAGCTGAGATTTAGTGATGCTGGGGGCCACTGAACCCTGAGAGCACATAGCGAAATAACGCTGCGCGTCTGAATGATTGATCTGCCATGCCAAAAACTCAGGCATCAAGTTGAACGCGCCCTGAGTTAGCCGGATGTGATAGAAATTAGGCGTGCAGACGGTATTGTGTGGTAGATCCGTAACTACTGCCGCATCATTCCGTGTGCCTTTGGCCATGAACAGAATGTCGCCAGGGAAGAGATATTCCGGCCGCTTTCGCCCAGGCAGGGTTACCCGGTCCAGCGTTTCACCTTGTTTATCATGCAGGGGTTCACCCACGACGAGGTGGCGGTACTGCACAACAAAAGCATCGCCGTTTCTGTCCAGCTCTAGCTTTCCGCGAAATGGGTAGCCAGGCTGAATGGCAGCAATATTCTGTAGCAAACATCTTCTTTTGAGCTGCTGATTCATGTGCAGAGCCAATGTGGCGATTTGGATGACTCAACTCTAGCCATTATTGCATCATGGAGCAAGATGCAATTAAAAAAGAAATTCTTGCGCTTCAGGAAGTCGTGAAGTCGTAATGTCCGACGAGCATCAAAAATCAGAGGGAGCCCAAAAGAATAAGCAGCTGAACAAGCTGAATGGTTCCGTAAGCAAATATAAGCAACCCTTTGATCCTGTGGGAAATGACGAATGGGAAGTTCTACTGCTTGAAGGACTGACGCCCGATACCGCACACGCAGATGAGCTTGCTACCCCTAGCTTAAAGGAGCTGGGAGAAGACCCCGAAAGCCAGCGGTAAAGCACGTACCGGGGCTTGTACAGATTTCGCGTTTCTCTATACTGGTTATATATACAGCAATAGAGATTCGCCTTATGACGACAACCGCATCTTTCATGGGCACCGCCGCCTTATGCCCAGTACCGCAGCCGTTGCCTATGTTCGCTAGTGCTGTGCGAGCTGGTTTCCCAAGCCCGGCTGATGATCACTTGGATGCAGACATTGATCTTCACCGCCATGTGGTAAAGCGCCCTGCATCGACTTTCTTTGTGCGCGTCGAGGGTGACTCCATGCTGGGCGATGGTATCCATCACGGTGACCTTCTCGTAGTGGATCGCAGCCTGGAGCCGTTGCCCGGTCGCGTGATTGTGATCGCGGTAGACGGTGAGCTCACTGTGAAGCGGTTAGAGCGTGTCGGACAGCGCGCCTACCTAAAAGCCAGTAACCCCGCCTACAAGCCTATTCCTCTGGAAGGGTGCGAATCGCATGTCTGGGGTGTCGTGACCCACGTACTGCACAGCTTGCCGGGCGCTACGCCGCTATGATCGCCCTGATCGATTGCAATAACTTCTACGTCAGCTGCGAGCGTGTGTTTAACCCAGCACTTGAGGGCCGCCCGGTTGGCGTACTCTCAAACAATGATGGCTGCGTTGTTGCCCGTTCTAATGAGCTAAAAGCCCTGGGTGTTGAGTTGGGCACAGCCAAGCATTTGCTAGCACCGTTTATCCGTCGCCAAGCTATTCTTTTATCGAGTAATTATGCGCTCTACGGCGACATGAGCCGACGTGTCACCGAGGTTCTTACAGAGTTTTCGCCGGATGTGGAGGTGTACTCCATCGACGAAAGCTTTGTGGGGTTTCATGGCTTTGAACCTGCGGGCTTAGAAGCTTATGGGCAACGCTTACGTGAGACGGTGCGGCAGTGGACGGGGATACCTGTGTCGGTTGGCTTTGCGCCCACCCGCGTGCTGGCTAAGTTAGCGAACCATGCCGCAAAGAAGCATCCTGGCTACCGTTATCAAGGTGTTTGCCTGCTGACGGCTGATAGCCCTGCCACTCACGCTCTGCTCAAGCAACTGCCGGTCACCGAGCTGTGGGGAATCGCACGCCGCACGGGTGAGCGATTGCGGATAATGGGGATAGAAACGGCTTGGCAGCTTCGAGAAGCAGATCCCAAGCAGATCCGAAGGCATTTAAGTGTGGTGCAAGAACGCATTGTCTGGGAGCTACGAGGGCAGCCCTCCATCCAACTGGACGATATGAACCAACCCAAAGAGCAAATCATGGTGTCTCGTTCTTTTGGGCGCATCACTAACAACCCTTACGATCTTCGAGAAGCGCTGCGCCAACACGCTGCCAGAGCGGGTGAAAAGTTACGCAAACAGCACGGCGTCACCAGTGCGGTGATGGTATTCATGCGCACAAATCCCTTTCGTTCCGACTTGCCTCAATACAGTAACCGCGCAGTGATATCTCTTGAACGACCTACGGACGATAGCCGCGACCTGATTCACGCGGCTATTCAAGGGCTGCGGAAGCTATGGCGTAAGGGTTACGCCTATCACAAAGCGGGCGTAATGCTATTAGATCTCTCTCCCAAAGCTAACCGGCAACTGACACTAACGGAAACACCTCAAACAGAAACCGAGGCAAAACGAAGCGAACGATTGATGGCGACAGTGGATCGACTCAATCGAGAATTAGGGCGAGGCACAATTCAGCTTGGCTTGCCGCGTGCAGGTAATGCCTGGGCGTTGCGTTCAGAGCACCGCACGCCTCGATACACGACCCGTTGGGATGAGCTGGTTAACGTCAAGCTTTAAGCGAGAGCGCTTCTAATGAAAAAAGCTCAGAATGATGAGCAAGCCAAGTATTGAGGTGCTAAGGTGGTTTAGAAAATTGCAGCATGTACTGTATCTGGAGAGCAGGATGCCATCAGCCCAGACATCGAAAGATAAACTCTTGGAGCGTGTATTCGCTTATCGTGCTTTTGACCTACGTGATCGCTTTCCTCAGCCGTTAGAGACGTTTCGGCAAGCACTGGAGTGCCTACAAAGCGATGATGCTTACCTGCCCGATATGAGCGGTGAGATTGTGGCTTACCTCCGTGATGGCCGAGCAGTCCATATTCCGGAGCATTTTTTCATCCGACACAGTGGCAATAGCTCAGCGGTCATTTCACCGAAAGAAAACGATCAAGTCTGCGAGGCAGTGTACGCATGGCTACTCGATAAGCTCTCGCAAGAATCAAATGATTCGCTAGACGCTTCTACCGTTAGACCAGCTCGACTCAACATCTTGCTAGATCAATGTGATCCGAACGCCCCGGAACCTGACGATATACAAGCATGGCAGCACATGCGTGACGTCGGTAGAGAAATCATCGACTCGCCCAGTAGAGAAGAGATTTGGGAAGTGGCGGTTCAGGTGATGGGCGAGGTACAAGCAAGGCGATGGATGAAGACAGCACACTCCCAGCTTGACGGTAAAACCCCCAACCTTTCTATCGAGGAAGATCCAAAGCGGGTTTATGAGCTTTTGTCACAGATGGGTATAGGAGTGGGCTAATGGCTGATATCGACCCTGAGCGGACATTCCAGAAAATGCAGCAAGCGCGCGAATTTTGATTATACAGCCTAATTTAAATTAATTACCATAAGGATCATTGACTTAGGAGAATCTGGCAGGCTGCATTTGCCAGGAAAAAGTGCCAGCACGTTCATTCAATCATAGAACGCGCCGTCTAATACTCTGTTAAAAGGTAAAGCATGAATTCACAGCAAGTCACAGCAATCGCGCTAAGGGTTATTTCGATCTGGCTGCTGATTGAGGTTGTCTTAAATTTGCCGAGTCTTTTTCTGGCTTACTCGAGCATCGAGCAGTATCAGCAGAAAGAGATGCCGCTAGTCGCTTACATCGGCCTTATTGGATCTTTCCTTCTCATCGGTATTGTTGCCGTATTTTTAATCAACAAAGCGGCGAAATCCGTTCTTTCACGCGCCCAGACGGATTCAGAAAGTTCCTTAAGTAATGATTCTCAAAAGGCGCTTTTTCAACTGGCTGGCTTGTACTTCGTTGTTGATGCAATCGTTTACCTACCGCGTTCCCTGGGGTTTATCCCAAATACAGCAGACATCTCAGTTTCCAGTTTGCTTTGGACGGTGGGGCTGGCGTTTCAGCTTGCCGTTGGGTTATGGCTTGTGACCAACTCGTCTTTTTGGCTGAACCTATTCCAGAAACTTAGGGGGCGGGCCTGATGCCTTTTAACAAGTCGCTTAAGTTCGTTCCCGGCCTGTCGGCCGTCCACCGGACGGCTTTCAGCCGCCGCTTAGCTATGCGTTATGCCGCAATTCAAGGAGGTTCGAGATACCATGCGTTATTTATCTATTGTTTTCATTCTTTTCCTGTCCGCGTGCGCGCAATCATTGACCGATGATACCCGACCCACTGAGCAATCCAGCAATTCAAGCTCCTCTTTTACATACCAATGCAAAAGCGGGAAAACGATCAAGGCTTCATATCCCACGGACAGTACAGCCGTCGTGGAATACGACAATCGTGTCTTAGAAATGAAAATCGCGGTATCGGGAAGCGGTGCGCGTTATGTTGGTGAGAAGTTGGAGTGGTGGACAAAAGGCAGCGGACAACGCGCATCGGGCACATTGTTTCGTCACTTGGAAGATGGCACCCCGGGCGAAGCAGTCGAACATTGTGAGCAGATCGCTGATGCAGCATAACAAGTGCAGGCACGGCGACGCCCACTACATTGCGCCTTCGGCTCCATTCCGTGGACGCGCATGCTGCAAGCGTTATATTTCAAGGAGGTTTTGTGCCATCACCTATAGAACTAGCTAGAGTCGAGGGAGATAGCATAAAAGGAATTCGGCCACTTCAGGAATATGAAATTCAAGAAATCAGAGATTGCAACAAAGAGATATTTGATTTCAATAGGCACTTCAAACTAGTTGAATATGTGCTTTATAATTTCGACTGCCTTAAAGCTGTAATTGAAAACTCCATTCTAGGGTTTTCTGAAAGCTCTGAGACAATAGGTCGCTACGACCTAGATTCCTTTGGTCATGAGGTCAACATAAATCTCTTAAATCTCATGATGTCGGCAAGAACCTGTCTTGACCATATGGAAACATTTATCAAAAGAGAGTACGGAAAGGATTCAGAAGAGATTACTCTTTTCAAAAGGCTGGCAGCAGATGAGTTTGATAATAAATTCTCTTACAAATTTATGTACAAGCTTAGAAATTATGTTCAGCATTGTGGCATGCCGCCATTAAGTTACTCAAAGACCAAAGTTCTCGAGGGTGACGCTCCTTATGCCGAATTAACTTTAGAGTTTGACAGGGACGCGTTACTTTCAGGGTATGATGGCTGGGGTGCAAAAGTTAAGCCTGAGCTAGAAGCTCAGGATACTAAGTTTAACGCATTGGCTATTATTGAAGAATTTGTTACATCTATATTGCGTATCTATATAAGTTTTAATGATGAAACAAATTTTTCGAAAACTATAGAATCAAGAGCTCGAATAGCTAAAATTATCTCCCAAAGCGAAAAATATTTTGAAGATGACTACTGCCTTTTTTCTGCGTCAGAAAAGGAGGGAGATAAAGTCACTTTTAATATATCGTGGATACCGGCATCTCTTTTCCAGAAAATTGAGAATTATATAAGTTTGAAAAATGAAATATAACAAGGCGCTGTTGTCGGACAATTTTCCGCTGCGCTCCAAAATTGCCGCAAAGCGCGGTGTTAAAGGGCTACATCAGTGACACCTAAAAGACCGCTCTTGGCCGGGTGCTGCCTGAATCTCAACGTGGATTTTGGATATCGTAGTCGCTTACTTATGTAGTTTGATGTCCTTAACCCTCATAAAGCGAAAAAAAATAATAGTCTGGACTAGTCATATCCACCTTGGCGAATATGGTCTAGGAAAGCGAGTACCTCGTAAGCTCTACCCTTAGCGACTAGTTGCTGGGCTGTTTGTCCACCGAGGGCTGAAATAGTGTGTGTTTGATACCATGCCCAGGCGGAGGCTCGAGAGCCTGCCCAAGGTTCAATCTGGTCCAATATAGCTTGAATCAACTTTTCTTGTTCTTGCCTTTCGTTCTGGCGATCGCGGTAGCGTGCCCACGCAAAGCCAGTACCGAATATGAGTAGAGCGGTGAAAAGGATGCCGAGCGGGAGAAGTATAGCCAAAGCATCAGGTGATAAAGATAGCATATGTAGACTTCCTTCAATGCTCAGAATCCGAATTATAACTTGTTTCGTAAGATGCAAATTTCCGAAACAATGATGGTTAACTTTGAGGCCGTAAGGTTTAGATTACGATTTCCAAGCCGGCCACCTTTGGATGGTCTATACGGATATCTATAAATCTACCATATTCTCCAAGCTGTGTGGTTTCGGAGGGATACTGATCAAGCCGCCTCTTGTGCGCCTGGCTCTTGGTTATGATTATGTTGGCTGCTCCTGGCCGGAAACAGAAGTCACCAAGAGAAGATGTTTTCGACCAAAGATCAAACGTTTCGGAAAATATAGCCTTCAAGCCGCCTCTGAAAGCTAAAATGGCTAACGGCCTCCATTCAGCCTGTCTTTATTCCCTTTTCGAGACGCCTGCAGGCGGATGGAAGACATCTTAGGAAGCAGAGTTACTGGTTCGCACTGTAACGCATCTGCAATCCTGTAAAGCTTATCTATGCTGATGCTGACCTCACCACGCTCTATTTTCCCCATGTAGCTACGATCAATACCTGCCACCAATGCAAAGCGATCCTGAGAGAAGCCATTCGCTTCGCGCTTCTCTCTGATGGTTTTTCCGATAGCAACTGCCAGTTCGTCCATACCTGCCTCATTGGTCATGAGGCAGGACTATCGAGCGTTGCGGCCTATCAAGCCACGGCTTATAATCCGTATTTTAATTCCTTTGATGCCCATACCCATGTCCCGTAACCTCCCGAGCATAGATAGGCCAATCATTGAGCTCTTACTGAAACCGGAAAATACAACGTTCTGTGTTCAAGGCCTTCGGGATCAGTATATCGAGCAATATGACGTGAACCCGGCGCTTAAAGCCCCGCTACGTCGCTTTATATACGAGCGTGTAAAAAAGTTAGTGAAGGCTCAATTTGTTAGGAGGGATAGCGAAAGACGGAAGCGCGGCCAGCAGTTCCATGTGAACTCTATCTTGATGGAAACTGACCTTGGTACTGATGACGATGACTTTCCCGCGTGGCTCCAACGTACACATCCTCAATTACTTGATGAGCCGGTTATCAATGACACAAGCCAGTCACCTAGCGAAAGGAGCAAACGAGAAGAAAAGGTGCCTGCCGATAGTCACAAGGTTTTAGAAAAAAAACTAAACGAGGCGCAAAGTCGATTTTTTGAATCGTTAGGAGAAGTAGAAACATTTCAACAACTTATGACTGACCATCCTGAGCTTGAAAGTAGTCTGTTAATTGATTTTCGTAGCGCTCATGAGCGAAGCTCGCGACTTTTGGGGCATGTGAGTGCTTTAGAGAAAGCATTAAACCGACTGGGCAGCTCATGACAGGGCTACGAAGGTGGCAAACGGACTGTTTACAGCAAGCCAAGGCGCACTACCTGAGCCACCGTGATTTTTTCGCTCAGGCAACCCCTGCGAGCGGGAAAACACGTTTTGCTGCTGAATTAGCCAAGTGGTTACTTGAAGAGCAGCTCATCGACTTTGTTATCTGCTTTGCACCTACTCGTGAAGTTGTTGCAGGTATGCAGCGCACTTTTTCTGCTGTCTTACAACAGCGCTTTGGTAACGTGATTGCTTCCGTAGGAGCAGCTTACACCTACCAGGCAATGGAGTACCAATCGGATGAATTTTGGAGTATTTTTAGAAAATTCAGAACATTGGCTATCTTCGACGAAATTCATCACTGCGCTGGCCACGACCCTCTCCTCAGTAACAAATGGGGTCAGCAGATTATTCAGCATATACAAGATCAAGCTACATATACGCTTGGCTTATCTGGAACGCCGTGGCGCTCTGATGAGCTTCCCATCGCGTTGGCACGGTACTCTAATCCGGAAGGTCGACTGATCTGTGACTATCGATATGACCTGCAAAGTGCTGTCAACGACGGCGTGTGCAGAGCTCCACGGATTACGCTAATTGATAACCCTTTGATTAGGCTCGTTGAAGAAAAAGAGAACACTGAGTCTGTTCGAGGATTTTCATGCTTCTCTCAGTTGCTGAGTGAGTCACCCGTTAGCTACGAGGACCTATTAAGGCATGACGACATCCTCAATGCTGTCTTGGATATTGGTATTCATCAGCTCAACTCAGTCAGGCAGTTTACCCCCCGAGCAGGTGGCCTAGTCGTATCTACCGATATTGAGCATGCGCACCAAATTGCTGAAATACTGCATGCCAGGCATCAAAGCTATGTCGTAGTCACCAGCCAAATGCCAAAAGCCCAGCAGCTAATTGACCGGTTTAGGCATGACAACACTTGCTGGATTGTCGCGGTCAGTATGATTTCCGAAGGAACAGACATTCAGCGTCTATCTGTTTGCTGCTACCTCAGTCGCATCCGAACCGAGCTCCACTACAGGCAGGTTCTTGGGCGTATCTTAAGACGAATGGGGGCGGAAGACACAGAAGCATGGCTCTATGTAATTGCTGAGCCTACCCTAAGAAAATACTCACAAAGAATTGCCAATGATCTTCCGGAAGATTTGTCGGCGCTACAGGAAAAAAAGCTAAATGACCGCGTGACACAATCATACGATGAGCAAGCCAATGGTGATACCGATGGTATGACGCAAAATAAAGATAACCCGCTTTCCACACCAGAGCCTACCGGCAAGAAGGAGCTTGAAATAGCCGAGACCTCCCTGCTAACGCTCAGCTTTTCTCAATACTATCGTCAGTATCTCTTGTCGCTGATATAGCCACACCAACCCTCATATACCAGCCCCACCTAATGCAATGAGCATGGACAAAGCTGCCTCAAACAAGCGGAAGTGACTCTCATCCCATGCGTGTAAAAATGCCCTTGAATATATCGGCGTCATCGCTGCACCGGCAATTTACGGAGTGACTAAAAAGTTAAGTTTTGGGGCCAATTTTCGTCTCAAAAACGGAAGACTTAACTAAAATGCCGGTTTTCTATAGATATTGAGCAGGAATTTTTTGCGCAAGCGCTCCTAGGCTCCTTGGTGTAGCGTCCGCCAGCCTGCTCATCAAAGTTAACGAAAAATTAATGGGATAGACAGCAGGATTGCGCCATGGAAATCCGTTAGGTTGATGAATGAGACAGCAACGTGCTGAGTAGCCTCAGATGATAGTGCTCTGTGCTTGGAAAGGCCAGAGGCGGCCACCGGGCAACATCCAATGGCTATAAAAAGAAAGCGTGGGTTTTGTGATGTGTTGGATGGTGACGAAGAGGGCAACTGGCTCGCTGCCCACTTAAAGCAGCTATTTACGCATCCCAATCATCTTCAATGGCACGCTGTAAACGACGCTCCTCAAGCCACGCTTCCACCTGTCGGCGGGCACGTAACGAGTCGGTTTTGCTTGGCTTATGCTTGCCGTATTGATCATCGTTTACGGCATCAAGATTATCGAATTCGTCAGCTTCAAGGTTTTCTGCTGAGTAGTTCTCACGATTTAAGGGGTCACGGCTCATGGTATGCCCTCCAACCCAGGCCGGCAGGCCGGCGTCACGATGGCTTCGTTTGAAAGAAGCGCCTAGCCGCTATATAGCGCTACATGGGCTGAAGGTCAAGTGTTGGCGTTAATTAATGAGTCCTGTGCTTTATGGGCGGTGTTATCACTGCGTTGTCATTCAGCTTCAGCTAAAGCCAGTTGTGCTTCCACGCGCTCAGGAACATCTTTTTGTACGCCGATGAAATACATCAGCTGGTCTGTTTCATCAAAAACGGGTGTTGTGGAGAGCGTTGCATTGCAATCATGTCTGTTATTCCACCTCGGGCAGTTTCAGCGCGCTAAGCACCGCCCCAGCCGCCGTAAGTGCCAAAAGCAACAGCAACGCCGCACTACCTAGCCATTGGGCCAGCCCGCCAATAACGCCGCCGACGACGAGCATGAGCAGGCCAGTTAAGGTATTGGAAAGAGCAACATACAGAGCCCTGTCATCCTGACTCGCCATATCTACAATATAGGTTTTGCGCCCCAGGCGGACACCGTGATGGACGATCACCAGCAACGCATACACCAAGGCATATGGCCAAACACTCTGAGTCCAGGCACCGGGTAGCCAGGCCAAGCCAGCGCCTAGTAAACAGCAAGTAACGGTGCCAATAGCCGCATTACGCATTACACGGCGGCTGGATTGGTCGGCTAATTTACCCCAGACAGGGCTTGCCACCATTGCTGCAAGACCTGATACCACGACAAGCAGACCAAGCCCACCCAAATCAGAGCCGCTTTGCTGCTGGCCGAGTAGCGCAATGTAGGGTAATGCCAGTGCGCTGGGGAGCAGCAATGCTCTGGCAACATTGAAATGTAGAAACGTGCGATCCTTTTTTAAGAGCGATAAGCCAAGCTTGATGCTGTCCCAAGCGCTCTCTCCGCCTTCCACTGCACCTGGTACTTCTTTAATACGTGCGACACAGAGCGCGTTTAGTAGCCAACTGAAGGCGGCAACGCTTAAAAGTACCGCCAGGGCGAGGTTGCCTGGTTGATTACCCAGCAACATCAGCACGCCACCCGCCGCCAGGGTTGCGCCGCCCGCTATGCTACCGCTCCACCCCATCAGGGCGCCTCGGCGGCGTTTGGCAATAGTTTTGCCCATGACATCTTTGCTGGCAATTGATGAAAGCCCGCGTGCCAAGGAAAGCAGCACAAGTACAGCTAACACCGCAGCGCCACCCAGGCTTCCGCTCCCCACAAGTGCCAAGACAGCAAGTGCAAATGCGGCAAGTGCCTGGAACAGCGCACCTAAAACCCAAACGCCTTTACGCTTGGGTTTTAGACGAATAAAGCCCGCCACGAATATCTGGGGTAACAGGGCACCAGACTCACGAATAGGCACCAACAGCCCCACCATCCAGATGGGTGCGCCGATAACCCCCATTAGCCAGGGAAGCACCAAGCGTGCGCTGGATAGCTCGTCTGCAAGCTTATTCCCCAGGGAGGCCCATAAGTGCAGAAAAAAATTACGCGGTTGTTCGGCGCAGGCCTGCTCCGGAATATCAGCACAGAGTCGACTGTCCTCATCGCCCGTTAGCCACTCAAAAACACGCGCTTGAGAAATATTGGGTCCAGCCATTACAGCTCCTTGGCGGTTATACTCCTGGAATGACAAAATGCAGCGACAGAATGCCACCATTATATGGGTAAGGAGACCGAAAGTGTCACGGATCCAGATTCGCTATTGCACGCAATGCCAATGGCTTTTACGCAGTGCCTGGTACGCTCAGGAGCTACTCTCCACTTTCGGGGAGGATTTAGATGAGGTGGCCATTGCACCTGCGCATGGCGGTACCTTTGAAATTTGGTGTGATGACACCTTAATTTGGGAACGCAAGCGTGATAGTGGCTTTCCGGACAGCAAAGTGCTGAAACAGCGTGTTCGCGACCAGATCGAACCGCACCGTGACCTGGGGCATATCGACCGATGAACCAGGATCGTCAGGCTATTCTTTACGGGCTAGGTGCTGTGGCGCTGTGGTCAACGGTGGCGACTGCTTTTAAAGTTGGCCTGGGTTTGATGGGGCCGGTTGAATTAATGTGGCTGGCGGCGTTGGTTTCCTGGCTTTTAATGGGCGCTCTGGTGCTTAAACAAGGTGCTATGAGGCAGGCGTTAACTAGCGGATGGAAAACCGCCTTATGGGCGGGGATCATGAATCCCGTGGCTTACTACCTGGTGCTGTTTGCTGCTTATGATCGCCTGCCTGGCCAGGAAGCGATGGCGCTTAATTATACATGGGCGCTAGCGATGGCATTCCTGGCGGTTCCCATACTGGGGCAGCGGTTAACCCGGGTGGATATTTTGGCAGGTGTGGTGGCTTATGCGGGCGTATGGGTAATTGCGACACGGGGCGCAGTACTCAATGTGTCGTTTGCGGACCCTGTTGGCGTGCTGTTCGCGCTTTCATCGACTCTGTTATGGGCGCTTTACTGGTTGTTTAATGCACGTGATCGTCGAAAACCTATCGTCGGGCAGTGGCAGAACTTTACCGTTGGACTACCGGTGTTAACCGTTTTATTGCTTATGGGGCCTGGGCTTCAATGGCATGGCTGGAAAGGTTTTGGTGCCGGGGTCTATGTTGGGCTGTTCGAAATGGGGATCGCGTTTGTCCTGTGGCAAATGGCCGTTCATAAGGTTTCACGCACAGCGAAAGTCTCGACCCTGATTTTTCTTTCGCCTCCGGTTTCGCTGATGCTGCTTTATTTAGTGGTTGATGAGCCTCTGCTTTTCTCTACGTTTATTGGATTGGGGCTGATTTTATTTGGGTTGGCACTTCAGCAGCTTCAGGTGAAGCCTGTTGCTGTCGAGCAATAAGTCCCATTTTTATCGCCCGCTGCGCATGGGTTGGGTACAGGAAAAGCATGATGCGCCATCAAGCCGCTCTATGTGTCGGAGCCTCTGTGGCCAGCGTAGCTTTCCTTGCCTCAACCTTGGGCGGCGAAGACCATTTGTGATCAGTTGGCCGATGCCTGATAACCACCGGCCAAAAGCGGTTCAAGCTCAGGCCACACGTTATCCAGAATCATAGGCTGTGCCTCGGCCGTGGGGTGGATGCCATCCTCCTGCATAAGCTGTTCGTTAAGTGCCACACCCTCTAATAAAAACGGCAACAGCGGCACGTCATACTCTTCGGCCAGGGAGTAGTAAACGCCGGTAAAGGCATCCCGGTAGGCCTGGCCATAGTTGGGGGGAATATCGATACCTAACAGCAGCACCTGAGCATCAACCTCCTGGCTTTGCTCAATCATACTTGCCAGGTTAGAACGCATCTGATTGGGCGCAAGGCCACGCAAACCATCGTTGCCACCCAGCTCCAATAGCACGATATCAGGCTGCTGTTTCTCCAAAATGGCGCTAAACCGCTGTAATCCCCCTGAGGTGGTTTCGCCGCTAATACTGGCGTTTACCACCGTTGCCTGGTCGTCCAAGCGCTCTTCCAGCAGGGTGACCCAGCCTTGCTCATGTTCGATACCATAAGCAGCACTCAAGCTATCGCCCATAATGAGTACGGTAGGGGGCTCGCTTGCGTTGATCGCAGGAGCGCTTAAGGTGACTATCAGAACCACTAGGTAGCCAGTTACCATACCGTTACGTTTTTGCCATGCCACAGGGATGCCTCGCTTCATGCCTTACTCCTCAGATAAAGCTGCATACTCGTCCAACGCTGATGCATCGCCACAAGCAGACAGCCACTCTATCACCGACGCCACTGCACAGGGCAAGGTTCCCCATGCCCCGTTGAGTCGGCCTGTGCTGCATGCAGAAATGCTATCGAAGAAAGTGACCAGTGGCGAACGCACGCTAACTATTCTGGATCAACTGTCGTTAAGCGTAGCAGCTGGGGAAAGCGTCGCCATTTTAGGTAAAAGCGGGGCTGGAAAATCAACCCTGTTGGGCCTGCTCGCCGGGTTGGATACCCCCAGCGATGGCGAACTCACGCTGTTTGGTAAGGCGCTTAGTCGTTTGGATGAGGATGGCCGTGCGGCGTTAAGAGCTGGGCGCGTGGGCTTTGTGTTCCAGAACTTTCAGCTACTACCCACCTTAAGCGCGCTAGAGAATGTGTTACTGCCTTTGGAGCTTTCACCGCGCGCCGGAGAAGACCATATTGCCCAAACATGGCTTGCTAAAGTGGGATTGGGTGAACGCGTAGACCATCTACCCAAGCAGCTTTCGGGCGGCGAGCAGCAGCGAGTGGCGATTGCCCGGGCGTTTGTCACCGATCCTGAACTGGTGTTTGCGGATGAGCCGACCGGCAACCTCGACCCTGATACCGGCGCTCAGGTGATCGACCTGCTGTTTACCTTGAATCATGAGGTTGGAACAACGCTTATCCTGGTCACCCACGACCACGCTTTGGCACGCCGCTGTGATCGATGCCTGCAATTAACCCAAGGGCAACTAATCCCCTTTGTACCTGCTGATGTACCTGCTGAATCCAGCGTGGCAGGAGAGGGGCAATGAGCGATATGCCATGGCGGCTGGCCGCCAGAAGCTTAAGGCGTGACTTACGCTCGGCGGATGTTCGTGCGCTCTTTGTCGCCCTCGTGCTGGCGGTTGCCGCCTCCACTATGATCGCTTTTTTTCTCGACCGGTTGGAACGCGGCCTTGAGCGTCAGGCTGGGCAAATGCTGGGAGGGGATATCGTATTGGAGCAGCGCACTCCTTTTTCAGAAGCGCTACGCACGACGCTGGAAGAGGCTGGCTTTACGCTAAGCGACCAGGTCGGACTGGTCTCCATGATCAGCTTAGGGGACCGTTTTCAACCAGCTAGCCTCAAAGCCGTGGATGACGTGTACCCGCACTATGGTGTATCGCGTGTTGATTTAGGGGAGGGGACCGAACAGATAGCCTCGGGGCCACCAGCGGGACAGGCATGGGCAGACCCGCGCTTGGCGCAGCTGATTGAGGTAGAGCTTGGCGACCGTGTACAGGTAGGGCGAACCGAGTTAACCATCAGCGGCATTATCGAACGGGAAGCGGATCAATCCGCTGGCTTTAGTAATTTTAACCCCCGCTTGATGCTCAATACGGCGGACCTGGAAGCAACCGGTCTTGTTCAGGAAGGCTCGCGTGTCGAGTTCGAATTATTGGCGGCCGGGCCTCCTCAAGCCATCGACAACGTGCAAGGATTACTCACCGAGTTGCGCCAGCAAGGGGTCGAGGTGCGTGATGTTCGAGTGGACCGGCCGCAATTAGGTAACGCACTGCAACGCGCAGACAGCTACTTGGGATTGGCAGGGCTTGCCGCTGTACTGTTGGCCGGGGTCGCGGTCGCCATGTCAGCAAAGCGCTATGTTGAACGCCATCTGGACACGGCAGCGTTGCTCCGCTGCTTTGGCGCTAGCCAGCAACAGCTTGTCATGCTGTTTAGCCTACAGCTGATCGGGCTGGCGTTGGCGGCGTCCTTGCTTGGCGCACTGCTCGGCGTAGCGGGACAGGCGCTGTTGCTGCATCTTTTGGCCAGCTTTTTACCTATTACGCTACCGCCGCCGGGCATTATGCCGCTATGGCTGGGCGTATTAACAGCGATGGCGGTGCTTGTAGGGTTTGCCGGGCCAACGCTATTACGCATTAAACAGGTAAGTGCGCTGAAAGTGCTGCGTCGAGAGTTGGACCCTTTGCCTCCTGCCGCCTGGTGGGTAGCCGGTGTTGCCGCTATCGTATTTGGCGGCCTGCTATGGCTCTATTCCGGTAGTGCGCCTTTGGCGGTCGCCCTGCTATTGGGGGGAAGCATCATGCTCAGTGCGCTTTGGGGCATCAGCGCGCTGCTACTCAATGGCATTCTTCACGGCATAAAAAAACTAACGGGCACAAGCGAGTGGATGCAGGCATTGCGCCTGGGCGGGCGCCAACTAGCGCGTCGCCGCCAAGCAGGCGTGGGCCAACTGCTGGCATTCTCTGTCACGTTCTTTGCCATGGCGATGATCGTACTGGTGCGTGGTGACCTGCTTTCAACCTGGCAGGCCCAGTTGCCCGATGACATGCCCAACTACTTCGCCATTAATATCCAGCCTGATGAGCGTGACCCCTTTGAGCAAGCCGTGGCGCCCCGTGTTGATATCCAAAGCACGCTGTATCCCATGGTGCGTGGGCGTATTACCGCTATTAATCAGCAGCCCCCAATGAACGCTGTGCCAGAGGATGCCAGAGGCGATGGCGCACTGCGCCGCGAGCTAAACCTGACCTGGCAGGCCGAGCTGCCTGAAGATAACCAGATAGTGGCGGGAGAGTGGTTCTCCAACGAAGCACCCGCTGATGAGCTACCTGTTGATAAACCACAAGGCTGGCTAGGCGCGGTTGATGCAGTATCTGCCGATACCGTGCCTGTTTCCATTGAAGAAGGCCTGGCGGACCGGCTGGGACTATCACTCAACGATACGCTCACCTTCTCTGTGGGCGGTGATGAGCTGATGACGCGTATCACCAGCGTGCGCAGCCTCAATTGGGACACTTTTAAGCCCAACTTCTTTTTGATTTTCCCGCCGGGCGTGTTGGAGTCGTTTGGACATAGCTATATCACTGCGTTTCATCTGCCTGACGAGGAGCAAGGCCTAATTCGCCAACTGGTGAGCGACTTCCCCGGTGTATCGTTAATAAACGTTGATGCCATTTTAGGCCAGGTACGTGATGTGCTAACTCAGGTAACGCGTGCCATCGAGCTTGTACTGGTACTGGTGTTGTTGGCGGGTGTCAGCGTGCTCTATGCTGCCTTGACCGCAAGCCAGCCGGTACGCGCCCATGAAAGTGGCCTACTGCGTGTCTTTGGAGCAGGTCAGCGAATGATTTCCCGCGTCCAAGGGGCTGAGTATGCCCTGTTGGGTTTTACCAGCGGTTTAATGGGCGCTGTACTGGCCGAAGTCGCGACCGCCGCACTCTATCTCTACTGGCTAGAGCTACCGCCGCGCTTTCACCTTACGCTATGGCTAGCGCTACCCCTTGGCGGCGCGCTGCTGATTGGTTTTATCGGCCATGCGCTATCGCGCGGGCTACGCCGCCAAGCGCCTGCGGCGAGCCTGGGGCTTTTAGGTGAGGCATGACGTAATCTTGTAGGAAAAGCCCAGGAGGCTTAAGGCCTCCTGGGGTTGAGTCAACCCCATCGCTGGCTGAAGCCTGCTTATATGGACCCGTCCCGTTGTGCAAGTAAGGCACGGATGGACAAGGAGGAGGACTGCACGCTTATATCCGGCCCTTGGTGATAGCATGCGGCTATCTGGCCCTGATGGAATGCGCACTCTCTGCTCTTGATCTCCCACGCGGCCTCATAATGGGCCATCAGGCTTTTCAGAGCGGCAGAGAGTCGGTCTTACCTGTGTGCCATCGGGTAGCTTACTCACGCAACCTCGGGAATAATTTCATATCATCATATAACTGCCTGGCCTGGCGTCATCCACCGATACGTCTACTCGGAACCATGCTTGATCGGAACTATGCTTGATAGGCGCGCTGATAAGCGAGTACTGACCAACAGATACGCGCCATTTTGTTTGCCAGGGCAATAATGGCCTTGCGTTGCCCTACTCGCGCCGCCAGGTGGATAATCCATTGCGCCAGGCGGTCGGAAGGGTCCTGGCGCTGAAATTGCCTCAAGGCGGCTCGTGCGCCATGTACCAACTGACGACGCACTTCGCTGTTACCTCGTTTGGTAATACTTTTCAGAATGTCTTTACCACCACTGGAATGTTGCCGCGGTACGAGGCCGATAGAGGCGCTAAACTGGCGCCCATTTGGGAAGCGATGGGGGTCGCCCATATGACTCACCAGCAACGTCGCGTTCACAGGACCAATGCCGGGCACACTCATCAACTGTTGCATGCGCGTATCCGCTTTTACACAGGCCTTTAGCCGCTTGTCATGGCCAGCGATGCGGCTATCCAGTGACTGCCACTCGTTCACCAGGTCAGCAAGCACCTCGCTGAAGGCGGCACCCAGCTGCTCTCGACGCTCGTCCAGCAATCGATGTATATCCCCCTGGCGCATCACGCGATGGCCCTGGGGCACAATGATCCCCCTCTCATGGAGCAATCCACGTAGCTCATTGCCGACCGCTGTCCGCGCACGAATGAGACGGCTACGGATGCAATGTCTGCTGCTCCTGCGTCTTCACCGCCACACGGGGGTAGCGGGCCGTGCGGCCGCTTCTGCAATACCCGCCGCATCCCGTGCATCGTTCTTGTGACCTTGAATAAACGGCTTGACGGCCTGAGGAGGCAACAAGCGGGTGTCGTGGCCCAGTTGTTTGATTTCGCGCGCCCAATAGTGCGCAGAACCACAGGCCTCCATGGCGACGATACACGAAGGCAGTTGAGCCAGCAGGGGGCGAAGCTGATCACGCGTCACCTTTTTGCTGAACACCTTGTGTCCCTTGTCATCAATGGCATGTAGCTGAAAAACATGCTTGGCAAGATCGATACCCACAATGCTAATGTTATTCATGGATGGACCCTCTTTCACGATGCCGTCAGTGTTCTGCACACATGAGATGAAGTGCTTCTTCATCCTGGCACAGAGGGACGGGTCCATCCCATTTCCCACAATGTTTATCAGGCCTTCGGGGTTGGCTCAACCCCATTCGCTGGCTGAAGCCTGCTCCTACAATGTTCATTGGCTCCTCAACTCTCAATGCTTTGTCATCCCTGTGGAAGCCCGTTTATCAAGCCTCAAAACCGGTGGGAATCAGTCCATCAAATCCCAGGGCTTGGTTAAACATTGTGGGAGCCCAGTTCCACTGGCCGAAGGCCTCCCGGGGTT
This sequence comes from Halomonas citrativorans, assembly GCF_014898005.1. Classification (NCBI taxonomy): domain Bacteria; kingdom Pseudomonadati; phylum Pseudomonadota; class Gammaproteobacteria; order Oceanospirillales; family Halomonadaceae; genus Halomonas; species Halomonas citrativorans. Next base: position 1,415 of record NZ_JABUYX010000015.1, on the reverse strand, counting down.
GGCTCGACCCCATCGCTGGCTGAAGTTGAATACTCAGATTTTATTTTAAAGCCTGCATTTACAACTTTATTTTATAAGCGACTTCAATTCATAATGCTAGAAGCTAATTAAAATGAGTGGCGGGCATGGTATGCAAAAAAGTCATCGGCTTAGGCAGGGAGGGTATTCGCTAGAAAATGCCTATTATCTAATTACGATTGCCACACAAAATCGCCATCCTGTCTTCACGCAGTTTGAGGCGGCCTGCTGCGCCTCCAGGTGTTTTTATCATCCTCGTGTCCAGGAGCTTGCATCGACACTTTCGTTTGTCGTCATGCCAGATCACATTCACTGGCTTATTCAGCTTAATGGCAGCCTTCCAGAAGCCGTTCGACGCTACAAAAGCTATGTCTCGTTGGGAGTGGGGAGGAGAATCTGGCAGCGAGGTTTTCATGATCGAATGATTCGACAAGAAGAATCATTAAAAGAGGTAACCAGATACATCGTAGGCAATCCGCTAAGGGCAAATTTAGTGCGGGATGTTAATCAATATAGCTACTGGAATGCGGTATGGCTTTGATCAGATGTCGTAAATTTACCCACCTTGGAAGCTTGGTTTATTGATCGAAGGTTATGGGGATAGCTTCACCCCCATCGCTGGCTGAAACCTCTTGGGCCGGGCAAATTTTGATAGGTTTGCCATCATGGGAAATAAAGCGGTTTTGACAGCTTTTTTTAAGATTAAAGTTAATTTCATTAAATTATAATTAACAACGAAAGAAAATTTCTAGCAATGCCTTCGGGTGTTCGTCAAGCGTTTGCTGGGGAGGATGTGATGCCAATACCAGAAAAAGAAGCACTCATCCGTGAGCTTGTCGATGTGATGGAGCGGTTTCATGCGGAGATCGGACAGAAACCTGATCAATATGAAGCCGTTGTGAGTTATCCAAACGACGGTCATTTACTGATTAGGCTGCAAGCTGTAGACCGAGATGCAAATAGCCAAATGCGCTAGCCATTATCATTCCTATCAAGCGCGTAATGCTTGTTGAAAAAGAGGTATAGCTGAGACGCGTTTGGCTTTTACATAGCCGGTCCTGCCACCAACCGAAAGATCCATTGAGCTATGCGATTCTAACGCTAAAACGCTCTTAAGGAAGCTCACGCTCTGAAAGCTTAAGAGAACACGGCTTTATCCAAGCGCTGGTCATAGCCTCCTGCAGCCTGTGGGAGTTGAATGATGCAGGGCTTCATTCCTACCAAGACGCTCGTCATGAGCGGCATTCATACAGTGCCTGACGCGGCAACTGCTAAGCAGTGTTTCCGATCCATTAGCGAATACTTAACGTTTCTATATTTTTATCGAACATCGCGAAAAACCTCGTACTTCTAGTGCGAGGATGGATAGCGAGGGGCGCGAGAGCGTCCCTAGTCCG
>NZ_JABUYX010000014.1:0-78714 GCF_014898005.1 Halomonas citrativorans | reverse complement strand
TCATTTAACGATGGTATGCCTCCCGTTGTGGCTGAGGAAAATCTTAAATTACTGTCCGGTATTAGTTGACCACTACATATTATCTTAACATATTCGTCATCTACCCCTTCAAATTCATTCAGGGAGTACTCTCTACGCTTCATACTATTTCTTTTATTCTTAAGCTGACTACACAAACTTAAATACCGCCTACATCTTGAAATATATTTTGACAAACTTTCTCTAGAATCGTCCAGCCATTTACTTCTTAACGACCTAATACTATTTTCAGTATTCCCAATAGAGCTAAGCATTGTAAAAGAGCCAGCTATTATAGCGCCTACTATGGCAATATTTTCTTTTATATCGAAACCTGCTGAAAACGGCTGAAATGCATTAAAATTTAGCACCATAAAAAAAACGACAACTAAACATATTACTATAGTAAAGAACTTCGAAGACTCTTTAACAAACTCTCTAACTTCTTCATAATCCCATATTTCTTTATCATTTTTTAGAAAATTCCGTATAGGCAGGTCTATATCTTTAATAAACAACCTTACTTTATTGAAAAAACTTTCCCACCAATTTTTAAATTTCATAAGCAAACCTCTCACTCATCAGCTACATTAAGCCTAGAATCTTACTAATCATTCTTTAAACCCCGCCTCTAATTTTAAGTTATGTCATCATATTTTCTATTCAGCCCTCACAATACACATTGCTTTTTTACTTCTCTTTTGTAATCAATCTCATACATACAACAATAGATAAAGAAAATAACAACAACTATTAACAGGAAAATTTTCAAGAGCTGCGTAGTGTATAACTTGCTTCCATTTCACTCCAGACATTAGCAAAACTTCCATCAATACCTTGCATTATCTTCTTCCCCTTCTTTTCTTTTTAAATTTTTTCAAGAGCTTATTTTCTAGCCATACATATAAAACGGCCGCCCCGCCAAGCAGGAGGGCCAACTTTATAAGATGGCTAAATACTTCCTTTGCTGTTTCCGCTGCCCCCATACCCTGCCCCTTTACCCACACCTCTCGCCTCTGTGAAACCAGTTACTCACAGCTCGCTGCGCTAGTCGGTATCCATCCCCGTTTTTTTCAACGTGCTACGTGCCCTCTCTATATCGGGGCTTACTTGTCCGCACGGCTCATTTGTCTGGCCAGTCATTAACCAAAGTGTGTACTTCGGCCATTGCTTGCAAACAGCTTCTAGCATTTCACCTTTTGGCGCTCTGCCTGTTAACTCGATGTTCTCTAAAGTTTTTTAGGGATTCCAATCAGTTGGGAAAACTCAGCTCGTCCGCTTGTTTCGGCCTCGCGTATTTGACGTATTTTCTCGGTCAGCTTGCTTGACATGTCCCGACTTCTCGGTATCCCGAATTTAGGTGGTATACCGATAAATCGGTATACCACACAGCAATGTTACTGCTTTAACGCAATAACGCTTTAACGCAAAAACGCATTTACTGATTCAAAGCCTATCACAGCCCATTACAGTGCAGGTAATGACACATGGAAACGAGCAACGCGCCCCAGGTTCCGGCCACCGTGCCAACAATGACCATCGAACACTTCTCGCAGCTCTCCGGCCAAGATGAAGGTGTGCTTCAAGGTCACATCCGCCGCGGCTACCTCCCCACCATCAAGGTTGGTCGTTACCGCATGATCAATGTAGCGCTCCTCAACGCCCAATGTCTTAGCGCTGAGGAGTGGGCATGAACGCTATCACCACTCAAGCCCCTGTTGTCTCTCTCGCAGCGCTTATCACGTTGCTTGATATCGAAGGCCTGACCATCTGCACTCAGCGCCTTATGCTCGACGATAAAGCGACGCCAGACAGTGTTATTGCTACATCAACACATCGTACCGACAGGCGGCTTCTGCTTTATCGCCGTACCTGCTGACCACCTGCCAGCGCTCGACCTGAACGACACCACTATTACCCGTGTTTCTAACGTCCATGAAGGCACTACGTACGGCATCGTCTTTAAGCACTACCAGCACGCCCTGAACTACCTCACCAAGCACTATGGCCTCGCCCCGGCCACTCCCTGCGGTCCCACTGCTACCAATGCCTCCCCCCGTTCCTCGGTAGTGGTTTTCCCCGCGCAACGACCCACAACCCCACGACTAACGCGCCGCCCCTTATCCACAACGGCCTTTAGTCCTTCCGGAGTTATACACATGAGTAAAAAAACAGCCCATCCGGGTCTTTCTCGATCAGGAAATTCATAGCCGGTATTTGATCCAGGCAGGCACCCACGGCCTAACCCCCTCAGCCCTGGGCGAGCGCCTAATTCAGCACGGTATTACCCAGCTAGAAGGCGGCGATAAAACACCGCTGGAAGCCCCTGGTAGTGATGCGCCTCCCGCTCCCACCACCACAAAGGCCTGATCAATGTCCCCTGCCAAGCCTTCACCAACGCTCTTAAAGCGTCAGATATCCAATTGCCTAAAGGGCAGCGCACGCATGTTTTACGGCACACGTTCGCAAGTCACTTCGTGATAAACGGCGGTAACTTACTAATACTTCAAAAGATATTAGGACATCAAAGTATACAAATGACCATGCGTTACGCACATCTAGCACCGGATCATTTAAGGGAAGCAATCACATACGGCCCGAAAGTCTTCGGTTGACACTTGGTTGCCACTTTGAGGAAAAGTACAGAAAGGAAGGGGAAGCGCGAGGATAAGTCATTGAAAAATGGTGGGCCCAGTAGGACTTGAACCTACGACCAAGGGATTATGAGTCCCCTGCTCTGACCAACTGAGCTATAGGCCCGAAAAGCGTGCATATAATAGCGAATGTGGCGGGGCGAGGCTACCCCCTACGCATGTATCTTCGTGCGGGAATGGCACTTTTTACGGGATTGCGGGTCTTGAAGTGAAGTTCTTTATGCGGAGACGCGCCTTGAAAGCTTTGATTGCTCTTTTCCCGTTGCTGCTAACGGCGCCTGTTCAGGCCGATTGGCAGCTTGATCCTGGTGAGTCGCGTGTAGAGGCGGCGATTACTCAGCTCAACGGGGCGACACCTCAAACGCATCATCATCAGGTGCGCAATTTAGAAGGTGATATCTCGCCCGATGGCACGCTGCGCCTGCCCCTCAAGTTGAGCCAGACCGATCTGCTTTCGCGCTTTAATGATCTACCGCCGTGGGTCGCTCTGCTGTCGAATACTCCGCTGGTCACGCTGGTTGGGCAGATGCCGCCGGAACGGCTGGATGCATTGGATATCAATGAGTCGCTGGTCGAGACCATTACCTTTCGTGTACAAAACGAAATGGTGAACCGGGAGGAGTCGGTGCCCTTGCGCTTTACCCGCGAAGGCTTGAATCAAGTGAGGGTGACTCACGCAGAGCCAATGACGCTGGATGGCAAGACGTTAATGGCAAACACCACGGTCCGTACTCTGCTATCCATGCTTGGCTATCAACAGATTGACGATAACGTGCCCATTACGCTGAATGCCTTGCTGATTAACCGTTAAGCCTTTAGCGAATAATCTTTTTAAGCGGGCTCGGTCGCCCGGCGCACATTAGCCAGTAACGGGCTACCGGTCGCCGGGTCGGAAAGTAACGTGCAGTCGACCTGATACAGCTTGCGCACCAGCTCTGGCGTGACCACATTCGCAGGCGCGCCCTGATCAACAATTTTTCCATCACACATGGCGATCAAGTGGTCCGCGTAGCGGCAAGCGCTGGCTAAATCATGCAGTACCATCACCACGGTGCGACCATGCCCAGCCAAGTGGCGCACCAGTTCAAACACCTCGATCTGGTGGCCTAAATCAAGCGCGGAAGTCGGCTCATCCAGCAGTAAAAGCGGCGTTTGCTGAGCGATGGTCATAGCGATCCACGCACGCTGGCGTTGCCCACCCGAAAGCGCGTCAATGGGGCGATCCGCTAAATCCTCAAGCCCTGCCGCTAAAAGCGCGTGTTGTACCACCCGCTGGTCTTCGGCTGACCATTGCCGCAACCAACCCTGATGCGGCTGACGCCCAAAACGAATCAGTTCCGTTACCGTTAGCCCTTCTGGAGCGATAGCCTCCTGGGGCAACAGCGCCAACTGCGTGGCGAGTTGGCGAGACGGTAAGCGTTGAATATCTTCACCGTTGAGCAACACGCTACCTTCATCGGGCTTATGCAAACGCGCCAGGCCCGCAAGTAGTGTCGATTTACCACATCCGTTAGGCCCTACAATGGCTGTCACTTTGGCACTGGGCAGTGTCACCTCCAGGCCATCGATCACCCGCCGCGTGCCATAACCCATGCTTAATGCGTGAGTGGCTAGTGTGGGCGGGGTTCGAAAATCGTTCATGCGTGACTCCGTTGCGGGCGCATCAAAATCCATAAAAGCCAGGGGCCGCCGATGATGGCGGTGACAATACCAACCGGCAGTTCGATTGGCGACAGTAGCGTTCGTCCCGCAAGGTCCGCTAACACCATCACGAGCGCACCTGCCAGCGTAGCCGCGACAACCGGCACATGGCGCGGAGTGGAAAGTGCACGGGCAATTTCAGGGCCGATTAGCCCCACCATGCCTACGGGCCCCGCCACCGCAACGGCCAAGGCCGTTAAAGCAACCGATAGCAGTAATATTTGGATACGGCGCACGGTGGTGTTGATGCCCAAACCGCTGGCCGTAGCGTCGGAAAATCGCAACACCGTGAGTGAGCGTGCCAGCACCAGCGCAGCAACAAAGCCCAGCGCTAAGCCAATTCCCAGCAGCTGGACTGAGCCGCCGGAACGGGCATTGAGGGAACCGACAGTCCAGGGATAAGCAGCATTGGCTGTATCGATAGCCACGCGTGCCAACATCAGTTGCGTAATGGCCCCAAAGATGGCCCCGACCCCAATCCCCGCAACGATAAACCGGTACCCTTGCGTGCCGCTGCCAGCTGCAAGCCCAAAGGTAATAACGGCAGCCGTGGCAGCGCCGGTCAAGGCCATCGCGGAAGGCGCCAGCGATACACTCATCCCCACAACGGAGGCTACCGCAAAGGCAGTGGCACCGTTATCAATACCAATAATACCGGGCGTGGCCAAGCGGTTACGTGCCAGCGTTTGCATCAAAATACCCGCCAGCGCAAAGGCGCCTCCGGTCAAACAGGCGGCCACAAGCCGTGGCAAGCGTAACTCCTGCACCATAAAACCGGTCATCATATCGCCCTGCCCAGCCAGTGCTTGTACTACATCGCGCGGGTCCAGGGTGACGGTGCCAAGGCTAAGGTAGGTAATGCAGGCGAGCAGCAATGTGACCGCCAACCCACTGTTAACCCAAACGGCTCGCCGCTCAAGCAGAATACTGTAGCCATCGCCTCGGCGCTCGCCCCAGCGCCAGTATCCCGTTGGCGGCTCTAATGGCTCTTCTTCATAACGCACCATTCCCATATCGGGTGTTCTCGCGACCACAGCCGTGGCGCCCTGTTTTTTGAATTCAGCTTTTAACCAGCGAGGCGTCATAACAAACTCACAACATGGGTAAACGGCGGGCGCGTACAACAGCTATAAGCACAGGCGCTCCGCACAATGCCGTAAGAACACCCAGCGGTAGTTCAGAGGGAGCGACCACCAAGCGGGAAATAACATCGGCCGAGACGACGATTAACGGGCCAATCGGTAAACAAAACCATAGAGTGCGTCGGATATCCGGCCCGGCAAACGCGCGAGCAACAAAAGGCACTACCAACCCGACAAAAATAATAGGCCCGGCAATGGCCGTTGCGGCCCCGACCAATAGCGCTACGCAAAGTACGACCAATGCACGAATCAGCTGAGGATGATGCCCCAGCCCCGATGCCATCCGCTCCCCGAGCGCTAATGCGGATAAAGGGCGCGCAATCAACACAACCAAAAGCGTGCAAAAGGCGATAGAAGGCAATACGGCTATTAGATCTTCCAGACGACGGCCGGCCAAACTGCCAATCACCCAGAAGCGCACTTCGTCAGCAGAGCGCTGGTCAAACAGCAGCAGTAGCGCGGTCATCGCCCCCAGCAACGCCGAGAAAGCAGCACCGGCCAGCACCAGGCGCACAGGGTCATTGCCCACGCCGCGCCAACGCGCTACGCCCAATACGCAGAGGCAGCCTATCAATGCACCCAACTGCGCGACGGAAATACGTAGGGTGGCCGCACTTGAACCCAGCACTAGCGCCAACGCAACAGCAAACGCCGCCCCCGCACTGACGCCCAGCAACCCCGGTTCCGCTAGCGGGTTACGCGCAACGGCTTGCAAGAGCGCACCCGAAACACCCAGCGCCATCCCCACCACAATGCCAATCAAGGTGCGTGGTGCACGCAGTTCCCATACCACAAAATGCGCGTCACTGTCTTCGCTACCCAACAGCATAGAGAGCGCTTGTAATGGCGAAACGCTGCCAGCCCCCACCAACAAACTAACGACACTCACCGCCACTAGGGCGGTGAGCAGGCTTAACAGCAGCGTTCGTTGTTCAAAGCGCTGCGTTAGCGAACTTACTGACATGTTCGTTCCTTCACAGGCGTACCTTGATAGTAAGGACGCTTAAGGCAAGAGCGCTTGTTCGATATCGTTCAGGATGGCCTGGGCGGCCAGCGGCCCTGAGGCGCTGCTCCATACCTGGCCATTCACAGGCACAACGTGTTCTTGTTGCACAACATTCAAACGGGTGAAGGCATTACTCTGTTCAGCAGCCTCCAACGCTTGCTGGCCATCTTCATTTAGCGTGGCAAGAAATAGCCAGTCACTGTCAATCAGTGAGAGGTTTTCAAGGCTTAATACATCGCTATGGGCACTGCCCTCACTGACCAGGCCTTCGTCTTCCACTATCAGCCCTGTCGAAGCAAGTACGCCGGTTGAAAACAGCTCAGAGGACATGACCATGGGGCCAGCAGGCATCCACCGCACCAGGTAAGCGGTGCCGCCGACATTGGCATCACTCAAACGTTCGTTAAGCTCTGCGGCACGCTGCTCCACCTTTTCAAGCGCTTCATCAATTTCTGCTTCTTTACCCAGCGCCTGACCAAACAGCTGCGTTTCTGCTTTCCAGCTGTCTCGAGAAAAACCGCTTGTTTTAGGGACGACCGTGGGGGCAATACGTGACAGCAACTGGTACTGCTCTTCAGAAAGCTGTGGTGCTGCAAGAATCAGGTCAGGCTGTAAACGAAGTACCGCTTCGATATTGAGTTCACGGGTAACACCGACCATTTCCAGCGTGCTTACATCGGTGTGCTCACCAATGTAAGCCGCGACATCCTTGCTGCCACGCGAAGCAATGGCGCCTATCGGGGTGACACCGGCGGCCAACGATGCGTCTAACGCGCCTTCATATAGCGTTACAACACGCTCTGGCGCATCAGGTACTTCAATTTCTCCAAAAGCAGTCTCCAGCTCTCGGGCTTGCGCATTGGTAATCAAGCTACTCAATAGCACACCGGACAAGCCAAGACGCAGTAACGAACGCAGCATAGTGAATCCCTACTGTTAATTGATTTCTTTAATAGTAACGATTCTCAAAAACAAATGCAGTACTGTTTCACAGAATAACGTGTTCCATTTATGGCAACACCCTACCTTGGCAATCTCCAGGCTTTATTGCACCAGGCTCCCCTTTTCTTTTATTTCGCATTCAAAGACTTTTCTTTTTTTGCCTCCACTCTTCTTTTTCTACCTGGTTTTTCTACCGGGTTAATCGACACAAAAGCGCCTGTTACATTCCACACACATAAAAATTACAAACGTATACGGTTGCGTACATCACAACGACATGTTCATGGTTTTTTCATCGATTTATGGAACCTTTAACAATAGAATACAAATCTCATATGAGAACCAGTATCATATGCCAATATATTCATAAAAGCAGAGCGCACTATTATCTCAAGGGAAAAACATGACTTACTTTTCACGTCGCGCCTTGGCCAAGGCTGTCAGTCTGTCTTCAATGGCTATCGCTGCCGCTGCTACCGCCCAGGATAACACTTCGCTTGATACGATGGTGGTAACTGCCTCGGTCTTCGAGCAGTCGATTGCGGATGCACCCGCCAGTATCTCGGTCATCAGCGGTGAAGAGTTGAACCGTCAGTCCTATAGCGATATTACGGATGCGGTAATGAACATTCCCGGTGTCTATGTGACCGGTGGCGGGGAAGCGCAGGACATCAGTATCCGCGCACGCTGTATCTGATTGATGGCCGCCCTGTTTCTGCCGGGCGCGCCGTCAATACCAATGGCCAGGATGAAGGCAAACAGATCGGTCTTCCGCCCATTTCGATGATTGAGCGTATCGAGGTTATCCGCGGCCCCATGTCCTCGCTTTACGGATCGCAGGCAATGGGCGGCGTTATCAACATCATTACCAAGCGCGTGCCGGATGAGTGGTCGGGGCAGGTGACCACTGAGTACACCCACTCCCTCAACGATATTAATAACGACTCACAGCAGGTCAGTTTCTATACCGGTGGCGCGCTGATCGAAGGGTTGCTTGGCTTACGTGTGCATGGCAGCTGGCACGGTACAGAAGAGAGTGACTACGAAGGCGGTAGCGACAACGCTGAAAGCACGCCTGACAGCGATACACGCCAGATTGGCGCCGAGCTCACTTTGACCCCCGACGAGCTGAACGAATTTAGCGCGGGCTATACCGCTTCCACCAAAGAATTCACTCATACGCCTGGCCGAAGCATTCCAGAAATTGATAGCCGAGGAAACCCTGCCAGCACCAGCACCTATCGATACGATAAGGATGTATTCACGCTGGGTCATAAAGGCACGTACGGCGCCTTTATGACAGATACTTACCTACAGCATGACATCTCAGAACGAGTAAACACCACGCCCGACGAGAAGCGCGAGAAAGTAACGACGTTTAATAGCCAATCGACCTACTTCTGGGGCGATCACATGCTGACCTTCGGCGGTCAGTACCGGGTAGAAGACCTTGTCGATGACACCAATGGACTCATCGGCAACAGCCCTAACGCCATGCGCAGTGTTGATCGCTGGATTGCTGCGCTGTTCATCGAGATGGAGTGGAGTCTTACGGATGCTTTCAGCGTCACAACCGGCATGCGTTACGACGACGATGAGCTATTCGGCGGCCACCTGTCTCCGCGTGTTTATGCCAACTACCACCTGACGCCTGAGTGGACGCTCAAGGGCGGCGTCTCTACCGGTTACTCCCAGCCAGGCCTTGCTGCTGCCACTGAAGGTTTTGGACGAGGCACTGGCGGCAGTGGCTCTCCAGCGCCCCATGCCCGTGCGCTGATCATCGGTAATGAAAATCTCGATCCTGAAACCAGCACCAACTATGAAGCCGGGTTTGTGTTTACCAGCAATGATAGCCGCCTTACTTCAAGCATGATGCTGTTCCACACCCAGTTTGATGACAAGATCGCCGAAGACCGCTACTGCAACACGGCGGGTGCTGATCGCAATGACCCCTCCACATGGGAATGCCCCTACGCCGGGAACGAGTATGTATTCATCAGCACCTACCGGAATATTGATAAAGCAGAAATACAGGGTGTCGAGTTCTCGTTAGATTATGACGTTACTCAAGATGTTCGCTTACGCTCCAGCTACACCTTTACCGACTCCGAGCAGAAATCAGGTGAGTTTGCAGGCCAACCGTTGAACAAGGTCCCCGAACATATGTTCAACCTCGTGGTTGATTGGCAAGCCACGCCTGAGTTGAACCTGTGGACACAAGGTAATTATCGCGGCTCCACTAGCGATTATCTGTCGCGCACCAGTATGGATGATGGCACACCAGGGTATGGTTTTGTCGATGCTGGGTTGGTTTATAGCCTAACGGACCGCGCGCAGGTTAAAGCGGGTATCTACAATATTGCCAATAAAGAAGTGACGAACGATGAGTATGGAGTCGTGCTGGATGGTCGTCAGTATAACTTGGGTCTAACGTTCGACTTCTAAGAACAGCTTAACTGGCAATACATTCTCGATCCTTTTACCCCGTTTAACGCGGGGTTTTTTGTTTTGTTTAACGTGAATTATAACGTTTAGCTGATCGCCAGAACTGTAATGTATATTATTTGCATTCACATTATTAAGTGGCACAATAGACGCTTCTTAATTGACCTGTGGCGCGACCATGTATGACTTTGACGAACTGGCTGCTTTCGCGGATGTAATGGCGACCGGTAGCGTGACACGCAGTGCGCAAAAGCTGGGGTTAGCAAAATCAACACTGAGTCGTCGTATCAGCCAGTTGGAAGCACGGCTTAATCAGCCACTACTACGCCGCCAGGCCAATCGTTTAATTCCTACCGAGGCTGGCCTGCTCTTTCATACGTACTGTACTGAATTGCTCTCGATGGCAAGCCACAGCCAGGAAGCCTTGGCCGAGCTGCGCGAAGAAATTAGTGGCAAAGTCACGCTGGAAATCCATGGGGCCTTGGCGCGAAGCTGGATGGCCCCTGTGGTCAATGCCTTTTTAAACAGTTACCCAAAAGTAGAGTTAGAGCTTCGAACCCGCGAAACACCGCCCACCAAAATGCATAGCAATAGTGTGCATGTATGGCTGGGCTTTACCAATGAATGCGGGCTTAACCAGGAGTGTCTGGGCCATTTAACCCGCGGGTTATATGCCAGCCCACGCTACCTGGCCGAAAACGGGTCACCAACCCATCCTGATGAGTTACCCCAGTACGCCTGGATCGACTTGCTCAACACGGCATCCAACGGACTAACGCTCCATCACGCCAGGTACGGTGATTATCTTTTCGACCCGCCACGCTCGCGCCTGCGCGTCGATTTGACCGCGCTGCATATCGACGCCATTGCGGGTCATCAAGGGATAGGTCTACTGCCCCACTGGTTAGTTAAACGGCGTGAAGAACATCACCCTGGCGAGCTGGTCCCTTGCCTGGTGGGCTGGGAGCCTACGCCGCTGCCCATTAATTTACTTTACGCTTACGGCCACCAACCTCGGCGAACCAACGCGTTGCTTGATTTTTTACGCCAGCACGTTCCCGTGCAGTGGCAACGCACAGCCGTAAACGCTTAACGAATTTTGCGTATTCGCCTTGCCTATTAGCAGGCTCATTAACGACAATAGGCAACCCACGATTGCCAAGGACCGTTAATGCTTGCCGAACTGTTTGCTGTTATGGCCCCCGTACTTGCCGGTGCGGGGTTAGGTTTTTTGTGGATTCGGCTAGGACACCCTTATCCTGTCGATTTTGTTACTCGACTGGTTTTCAACATCGGCACGCCCGCGCTGGTATTGGCCTCGCTTGCGGGTGCCGACATAGATGCCGACACCTTTGGTCGCACCATGCTGGCGACTGCGCTGGTGATCATCACCATGGGGCTAGCGACCTTTGCTGTTGCCAAGCTGCTGGGCCGTGACTGGCGCGTCCTGCTGTCTCCCATGATGTACCCCAATACCGGCAACATGGGGCTACCGGTGGTTCTTTATGCATTTGGTAGCGCTGGTTTTGCTTATGGCATCACGGTGATGGTAACGGTCTCGCTGTTCCAGTTCACCCTGGGCTCTGTTCTCAACAGCCAAGGCAACCCGCTAAAAACGCTCGTTAAGACCCCGACGGTATATGCCATTTTAATTTCCATGGTGCTGCTGCTAACCGATACCTCACTACCGCCTTGGCTTGGCAACACCGTAGGCCTTATGTCGGGCTTTACCGTACCGTTGATGCTGATCACCTTGGGTGTTTCCTTGGCGAGTATTCAGGTAAAAAGCCTGCGTTCCGGGTTAGGGTTTAGCCTGGTGCGCATACCGTTGGCGGCGGTGGCGGCCTGGTTCATCGCAGGCTGGGTAGGGCTTCCGCCGCTGGCGCAAGGCATTCTCGTTTTACAAATGTGTATGCCCGTGGCGGTGTTTAACTATTTATTTGCCCAGCGTGCCCGGCGTGAGCCAGCCTATGTGGCCAGCCTGGTATTTTGCTCGACCCTGTTAGCACTGATCTACCTACCGATACTGTTAGCACTCCTAATGCCTTCTCTTGGTGGGGAATGAGCCCAATAGGAAAAGTCCCTGCTAGACTGATGATGGCCTTATCACAAGGTTCGCCCCGCTGAGGTTCCCCTTGGGCTCATCACTACAGGAGAATGCGCTATGCACGTGGAACAAAACGCCAAGCCGGTTACGTCATGGCTATCAACCGTTTTGGGCGGACTGCTGCTAACGAGTGCAGTGGGTACGGCGCACGCTGAGGTTGTCCATGAATCTATCGAAACCGAGCATCTAGCCGTCGCCATTGAGCGGGTAGCCTCGGGGTTTGAACACCCTTGGGCGGTGGCATTTCTTCCGGATGGCCGCCTCCTGGTGAGCGAGCGCAACGGGCAACTAAATCTGGTGGATTCGCGCAGCGGTGAATACCAGGCGCTGGAGGGCATGCCAACGGTCAATCATCATGGCCAAGGTGGCCTGCTTGACGTGGTACTGCACCCGGATTTTGCAGACGGCAGCGGCGAACACGACTGGATTTACGTTACCTGGAGTAAACCTGACGCTAACAACAGTCGTACAGCGCTTTCGCGTGTTTACTGGCAAGATGACCAATTAGGCGATGTAGAGCATCTGTTTGAGCAGGATCGTGCCTCGGCTCCCGGTCGCCATTACGGCTCACGCCTGGCCTGGTTAAACGATGGTACGCTGCTTATGAGCGTTGGCGACCGGGGTTCGGAGCCTTCCAGAGCGCAGGCGCGCGATGACCACGCAGGCTCTACGCTGCGTTTGACCGAAACAGGCGGCGTGCCGGAAAACAACCCGTTTGTGAATGATGCCCGCACCCGAGATGAGATTTACTCGCTGGGTAATCGTAATATTCAAGGTATGACCGTATTGAAAAACGGTGAGCCGTGGGTATCGGAACATGGCCCGCTCACGGGAGATGAGCTGAATCACATCAAGGCAGGCGCTAACTACGGCTGGCCTGAGGTTACGCTCGGCAACGATTACGCTACCCAGCAACCCATAGGCGAGCAGTCGCTACCAGGCATGGAAGACCCGAATTATGACTTTGAAGGACGTTTTGCACCATCCGGCTTAGCCGAAGTCAGAGGAAGCACGTTCAACGCTTGGGAGGGCAACCTGCTCGCAGGTGGTTTAAGCAGTGAACAGCTGCTACGCCTCACGCTTAATGGCGATGAAGTTACTGAAAGTGAGCGTATTCTTGATGGTCATATTGGCCGTATTCGTGATGTGCGCCAAGGCCCAGACGGCGCCATTTACTTGCTAACCGATGAGCGCCAAGGCAGCCTTTATCGGCTACTGCCTGCAGAATCCCCTTAATCCGGCGATTCTTTGATGGCCCCATGTTCATAACTCTATTCATCAACCGCCGTTTCTACTGATAATGCTTTTCACTGATGAAACGCTTAATGCCACCATGGAAGCAGCATGCGACTTCGTAATTTAATTATCATCACCGTCATCGTACCGCTGTTTGTTGTATTGGTGGTGTTCAGCTTAGTGGCCATAAAATCGCTGGAAGACAATGTTCGCTCCAAATTGCAAACGGAAGTCGAGATCATTACTCGGGCGCTTAGCACCTCACTGAGTGGTGCGGTTTCCCGAGACAGCCCCACACCGCTAGAAGAAGCGCTGCAATCGGCATTTTCGTTCCATCGAATTTATGGCGCTTACGTCTTTGACCTTCAGGGGCGCGAAGTTTACGGGCTGGGCTTAGGTAAAGATCTTTTCTCTCCCGAAGAGATCCGCCAGGTGATTGAGCAGGATGACCTTTACAGCAATTACCGCCAGTATGATGGCTGGACCTATTATTCGGCCATCATCCCACTACGCACCCAGGATGGCACCGTTCATGGTGCACTTCAGGTTAACCGCTTAAATACCGGCATCGAAAATTACACCGGGTTTATAAGCATTGTGGCGGTTCTGGTGTTTGTCATTGGCGCAGCTGGCATCGTCTTTAGCATTTGGTGGGGGTTTAGGCGCTATATTGAACGTCCGCTTAATCGTTTATTGCACGTTATGCTACTGGTGGAAGACGGTGATCGTAGCCAGCGTGCGACGATAGACGGCCCGGCTGAGTATAGTCGGCTTGCCTCAGGTTTAAATGGCATGCTCGACGCCATGGCTGAAAAAGATCACGATATTGAAGAGCGTCAACAGCGTGAAATTGAGCTTGAAAAGCGCCTGCGTAAATCCAAAAAACTGGCAGAACTGGGTGTTCTTGCAGCCGGCGTCGCCCACGAAATTGGCGCCCCCCTTACGGTTATTAACGGCCAGGCCCAGCGGCTAGCTCGCCGAAACGTCATTGGCGATGAGGAACGAGCGAAACTTGTCCGCATTCGCGGCGAAGTTGAGCGAATTGTCGAAATAGTTCGTCAATTAATGGAATTAGGCCGACAGCATAATGTCGAAAAAGGCGAGCTGGCGCTTGATCGGTTAATTCAAAATGCCAGCGATTTAGTAGAAGAGGAGCTTGAACCGCGAAATATCCGGTTGGATATCCATCTTCCCTCGCCCACGCCTCATTTACTGGCGAACGAACAGCAAATCGTTCAGGTGCTTACCAATCTACTGCGTAATGCAGCGCAAGCACCTAACGTAAGCCATATCCGCGTACGCGTACGTACGCATGAACATGAATTAACGCTCTATGTAGAAGACGATGGCCCTGGCATCCCTGCTAGCAACCATCAGCACGTTTTTGACCCATTTTTCACTACCAAACCGGTGGGTCAAGGCAGTGGCTTGGGGCTCTCCATGGTGCACCGTATTATTAATGACCACGGCGGTACGATTGGTGTGTTTGACAGCGCTCTTGGTGGCGCTGGATTTGAAATCACACTTCCACTTAGTGAAACCGCATCCGCTTGAGGACAACATTTGTGACCCATCAGGAACATCCTTTACCTTTGCTGGTAGTGGAAGATGACCCCGCTATCCGAGAGCTTTTAGAAGAAGAGTTGAACGATGCGGGCTATCAAACGCTTGGCGTGCCCAGCGCTGAAGAGGCCATTGCCCTACTAAGCCATACCCCTGTGGCCATGATGATTACCGATGTACGCCTGCCGGGGATGACGGGCATTCAGTTGCTGCAGCAAATTCGTCAAAGTGGCAGCGAATTGGGGATCATCGTTATTACCGCTTTTGGCACTATCGATCAGGCCGTTGAAGCGCTCAAGCTTGGCGCCAACGACTTCCTGACCAAGCCACTTGACCTTGATGCTATCCGTGAGGCGGTCTTTCGGGTGCTGGAGCGCCAGCGTCTATCGCTTTCACACGATACAGAGCTCAGCCACTTTCACGGCATTGTGGGCAAAAGTAATGTTATGCAGTCGCTGTTTCATGACGCATCGCGATTGGCTAAAAGTAATGCCCCCATTCTTATTTTGGGAGAAAGCGGTACCGGCAAGGAGCTTTTGGCGCGCGCCATTCATCAGGAAAGCCCTCGCCATGAGGCCCCTTTTATCCCCGTCAACTGCGCCAGCATACCTGCTGAGCTGATGGAAAGTGAGTTTTTCGGCCATGTGAAAGGCGCCTTTACCGGGGCCAATGAAGCGCGCAAAGGGCTTTTTCATACCGCTCAAGGTGGCAGCCTGTTTTTGGATGAGATAGGCGAAATGCCAATCAACCTCCAAGCCAAACTGCTCCGGGCGCTTCAGGAAAAAACCGTGCGCCCGGTCGGCGGCGAGCGAGAAGAAGCTGTGGATGTGCGCATCATCGCGGCGACCCACCGCAACCTGGATAAAGAGATTGAGCAGGAGAGCTTTCGTAGCGACTTGTTTTATCGTCTGGAAACCTTTTCACTGCGCATTCCCCCCCTGCGTGAACGGGGCAGTGACATTGAACATCTGATTTTTGCGTTGATTGATAAACATGCGGAAGCGCAAAACAAGCAGATTGAGCAAATTGAGCCCGAGGCACTCAACAGCCTGCTGAATTACACCTACCCCGGTAACGTCCGCGAATTGGAAAACGCCATTATGCGAGCGGTAACGCTCAGTGAAGAGGGTCTTTTGCAGCACCAGGATTTACCCGAACGCTTGCGCGAGAATTCTCATCCGGAAGCCAGTGCCGAGATCACGCCGACATTAAGCGGAGAAGTACTGCCAGGGGCACAGTTACCGACGCCCTCGCCCACTCGATGGCCTAGCCTGGAGGAAGTGGAAAAGCGCTATATTCGAAAAGTGCTCGAAGCGACAGGAGGCAACAAACGCCGAACAGCGGAGCTTTTGGGTATCGCTCGACGCACACTCTATCGCCGTCTTGAAGATAGCGAAGAGTAGATCAACAGGACCAGTTCAATCGGACTAGACCAACAGGACTCTGTATGAAAAGGCCAACAACAGTGCCTTGATGCGTGTTTTATCGACATAGCCAGGCGCTTCTACGATGCAAGCGTCTGGCTGCGGTAGCGCGGGTACACGGCTAGCGACCCCCAGTAGCATCATACTTCAGCGCAAAAAAAAACCTCGCAGGCGCGAGGGTAAAGATGATAAACCGTGTGGAGCAGCCGCAGGGAACGAACAGCTGAAGCGGCTTATCATCGTAGGGAACAGTACGTAGGTATTAGCCGTTAGTTAACTCATCATCATTTTCTTCATCGGCGGCTCCTGGCATGGGATCTGTACCTTCACCAAAACCGGGCTCTTCTTCAACATCCTGGGTACGCGCCTCATCTTCAGGCTGTATTGACTCTTGCGGGACAATTGCTTCATCGTTATCTGCTGAACCCGTGCCTGCTGGATCAGCGGGATCTGCGGCTTGATCCGTTGAGGAAGGCTCTTGGGTCATAGTGGCATCCTGCTCAACGTCAGGTGCTGCACTTTGCTCCATGGTTTCAGGCTGTTGGGCAGGCGGCAATTCTTCTTCATTGTCACCACAGCCAGCAAGCAAGAGGACACTGGCAGCAGTTGCGATCATGCACAAAGAAAGTAGACGTGGGCGCTTCGCTTTTACATCCGCGTGCTTATTCATAAAATTCATCTCCTTGAAACCTGCAAAAAACATCCTGAATCACTATCCCAAACCAAGCACACATCAAGCCAACTCAATGAATTATTAAAAACAATAATTAAAATCAACACCTTAAAAGAAACAATCACTATTAACAATCAACCACGCGTGGGCGCAAAATGACACATGTGGCATTTCTTGACCGCGCTTAAAGAGGCGTTGTGACACAACCCTCTCATTTATGTATAATATTTTTTAATAAATATACAACCATATACTGTTTTTTCATTATGAATGCTTTGTGTGGCTGCTTTATATAGAAGGTGGCGCTGCTTTTATGTAAATGGCGGCAAATCAGAAAGAGCAACCATACAAAGCGCCTCATACACATAAAAGGCATCGCCTATGGATGAGCAACGTCCTGTTAAAATTAGAGTCCGAGGCTTAAGTAAGGTCTTTGGTAAACAACCTCGAAAAGCATTAGAGCTACGCGACCAGGGTCTTAAACGTCCAGAAATCCTTGAACAAACAGGCCAGACACTCGGCCTTTCCAACATATCCTTCGATGTTTATGAAGGTGAACTCCTCGTCATCATGGGCCTTTCGGGCTCAGGCAAATCGACACTGATCCGCTGTCTTAATCGCCTGATTGACACAACGGAAGGTGAGATCATCATTGATGATGAAAACATCCCCACCCTGAGTGAAAAAGCGTTACTGGAGTGCCGACGCCGCCATTTCTCGATGGTCTTCCAAAATTTTGCGCTGTTTCCGCATCGCACGGTGCAAAAAAACGCAGAGTTTGGCTTGGAAATACGCGGCATTGATAAAGCCGAGCGTCATAAAATCGCCCATACCGCCCTTAAACAGGTGGGTCTGGAAGGCTGGGAGAACGCGTATCCCCACCAGCTTTCAGGGGGAATGCAGCAGCGCGTTGGCCTGGCCCGCGCACTGGCTAACGATGCCAGCGTACTGTTAATGGATGAAGCATTTTCAGCGCTTGACCCCTTGATTCGTAAGGACATGCAACTGGAACTTTTGCAGCTCCAAGCCAAAATGCAAAAGACCACGGTCTTCATTACCCACGATTTGGATGAAGCGCTGAATATCGGTGATCGAATCGTGCTGCTTAAAGATGGCGAAGTCGTCCAAATTGGCACTCCTGAAGAAATTCTGACCCAACCTGCGGACGATTATGTGCGTCGGTTTATCGAAGGGGTCGACCGCTCGCGTGTGCTAACGGCCGAGAGCGCTATGCGCCCACTGCGTAGCACCGCGCGTGATAGTGATGGCCCCCGCACGGCACTTCACCGCATGCGGGACCACGCAATTGACTCTATCTACGTAACTGACCGTGACCGCCGTCTGCTCGGGCTACTGGAAGCCGAGTCCGCGAGTACGGCGATCAAGGAAGGCGCCGAAAAAATCGCCGACTACCTGACTCAGGACTTCCGCAAAGTGTCCCCCGACGAGCCGTTGCAGAACCTGTTCGCCATGTTTAGTGAAAAGAGCTTTCCTATTGCCGTGGTAGATGAACAGCAACGCCTTCTGGGCGTTGTGGTGAAAGGCGCGGTACTGGATGAATTGGCACGAGCAGGAGAACCGTAATGGACATTCCCCGTATCCCGCTAGGCAGTTGGATCGAAGGTGGCCTCACTTGGCTAACCAGCGAATACTCTGTGGTTACTCGCGGCATTTCACGCTTTACCCAAACCGGGATTAACAGCCTGAATGATGGGCTGATGTGGCTACCGGAGTGGGCACTGCTGGCCATTATTGCGCTGCTTTGCTGGAGGCTTGCGGGCCCGCGCTTGGCACTGGGAGCGGTCCTTGGCTTGGCATTAATCTGGAACATGGGCCTTTGGGGACCCATGATCGAGACGTTAACGCTGGTGGTGATCGCAACCGTCGTTGCCGTTGTCATTGCACTGCCTATCGGCATTACCGCGGCCTTATCGGAACGCCTTTATCGCTTGTTCATGCCGCTGCTGGATTTTATGCAGACCATGCCTGCGTTCGTCTATCTGATACCGGCCATTCCCTTTTTCGGCATTGGTTCTGTGTCCGCCATTTTTGCCACGGTTATCTTTTCCATGCCGCCCGCCATTCGCTTTACGACGCTCGGCATTCGTCAGGTACCTACAGAGTTAATAGAAGCTGCGGATGCTTACGGCGCTACTCGAAGCCAAAAACTATTTAAAGTGCAGCTACCGCTCTCGTTACCTACTGTGATGGCGGGCATTAACCAAACGATCATGCTAGCGCTTTCCATGGTGGTTATTGCCGCGATGATAGGTGCCGATGGGCTAGGCAGCGAAGTATGGCGTGCAATACAGCGCCTGCGCCCAGGCGACGGCTTTGAAGCCGGTATTGCCGTTGTTATTCTGGCCATGCTGCTTGACCGTTTAACGCAGTCGTTACGCAAGACCTCAAGGTAAGCTGACTGAAATACCCAACGACAACGAGAAAATGAGAAGTAGCTTGATGGGGTGTTAGCCCCTTTGACTTGATGAGCTTTATTTTCACGACCATGCTGAATTGCCTAACATGATGTTATGTTAAGGCAAACAATACAAAAGGGAGCAAGTGAATGAAAACACGTATGCTAAATCGTCGTATCCGTCTGGCCTCTGCCGCATTGATTGCAGGTACTGGGTTAGTCGTAGGCAGTGCCGCTCAGGCGCAGGATCAAGGCACCATCAATCTTGCGTATGTTGAATGGTCGTCAGAAGTAGCCTCCACTAACGTCGTTGCTGCGGTGTTGGAGCAGGCTGGCTACGAAGTAGACATGACTTCGCTTTCCGCAGCGGCCATGTTCCAGGCGCTTTCAACCGGTGACGCCGATGCGATTGTTGCCGCATGGCTGCCGACAACGCACGCTGAGTATATGGAGCGCATTGGTGACCACGTCGAAGACCTGGGCCCCAACCTGGACGGCACCAAACTGGGGCTCGTCGTACCGTCTTACACAGACGTTGACTCGATTGCCGACCTTAATAGCAACGCAGACCTCTTTAACAGTGAGATCATCGGTATAGACCCTGGTGCAGGCCTGATGGGCTTGACGGAGCAAGTTGTCGATACCTATGACCTTGATCTTCGCCTGCGCAGTGGCAGCGACGCCACGATGGTGGCAGCGCTTAGTAACGCCATTAATAATGAAGAAGATATCGTGATCACCAGCTGGACGCCCCACTGGATGTTTGCACGCTGGGACCTTAAATACCTGGAAGATCCAGAAAACGTGTTTGGAGGCGCTGAGCAAATTCATACCGTTGTACGTAACGGTTTTGCCGATGAAATGCCAGAAGCCTACGCGATTCTCAATGCATTCGAATGGACCCCAGAGCAAATGGGTGAAGTAATGCTGATGAATCAGGAAGACGGAAGCGACCCCTACGAGAACGCCAAGAAGTGGGTCGAAGAAAACCAGGATGTGGTTGAGCAATGGCTAAATAGCTAATCGCTATCCACCACTGTGCCGACGTCAGTTGATACTGGGGTCGGCACCTTTGTTTGCACTTACAAAACAGTTCCAATAAAACAGCAATACAATGCTTGTTAATATATAGTTAAGCAAAACGACACTACGCGTGTTTTCTAATTAAAACGGAGAGGTACTCGTGGATAAACAAGAGCCCAATAGCTCCCCTGAGGAGCCAAAATCCCCTGAAGGCATACCCGCTCCCGATGGGGCGGCAAATCTGATCGATACCGACTACGTTGTTGGTCAGGACAACATTACGACCAATAAAATGGGCTTTGACCTTGACCTGCACGGCAAGGTGTTTAGCATTTCAGCGATTATTGTACTGCTATTCGTGGTCTTGACGCTGGCGCTGCAAGACACCATTGCGCCGGTATACGATTCCATTTTCAACTTCCTAACCGGCAACCTGTCCTGGTTTTTTATCACGGCTGCCAACATATTCGTTATTTTATGTGTTGGTTTGATTTTCTCCCCGTTGGGTAAAATCCGCCTTGGTGGCGTCGACGCCAAACCGGATTACACCTATATGGGCTGGTTCTCTATGCTGTTTGCCGCTGGCATGGGCATTGGCTTGATGTTCTTTGGCGTAAATGAGCCACTTACCCACTTCGGCACCGCCTTTGATGGCAGTAATTGGGCACCGCTGGGTGGCGCCGAAGGCAACGCTGCAGCAGCCACATCGCTAGCCATGGCAGCCACCATTTACCACTGGGGCCTGCACCCTTGGGCGATTTACGCCATCGTGGCACTTTCGCTGGCCCTGTTCTCGTTCAATAAAGGCTTGCCGCTTTCAATGCGCTCGGTGTTTTACCCCATTTTGGGTGAGCGCGTTTGGGGCTGGCCAGGCCATGTGATCGATATTCTGGCGGTGTTTGCATCGCTGTTTGGTTTGGCTACGTCACTAGGCCTAGGTGCCAGCCAGGCGGCAGCGGGGCTTTCGTATTTGTTTGGCGCGCCTGAAAGCGATGTCACGATGATTCTATTGATCGTCGGCATTACCCTGGTGGCGATTGCATCCATTGTTGCTGGTGTTGATAAGGGCGTGCAACTGCTCTCCAAGATCAACATCGCCATGGCGGCGTTGCTACTGTTCTTTGTGATTGCGGTAGGCCCGACTCTGTTCATCGCGACGGGCTTCTTTGAAAACCTGTGGAGCTATGCGACTCACTTCACCGCGCTTTCAAACCCGTTCGGCCGTGAAGATGCTAACTTCAGCCAAGGCTGGACGGCCTTCTACTGGGCATGGTGGATCTCCTGGTCTCCTTACGTCGGCATGTTTATCGCCCGCGTATCACGTGGCCGTACGGTTCGAGAGTTTTTGATTTCCGTACTTATTATCCCCTCAGTAGTATCGGTACTTTGGATGACGACCTTTGGCGGCACCGCCATTGATCAATATGTAAGCCAGGGTATTAGCACCGTGCGCGATGCGGGCGTCGACCTTCAGCTGTTCCTGATGCTGGAGCAATTGCCACTGGCACAAATCACCTCTTTCGTGGCGATTTTGCTGGTCATCATCTTCTTTGTCACCTCCTCCGACTCAGGCTCGCTTGTGATTGACTCCATCACTGCGGGCGGCAAAGTGGATGCCCCCACACCGCAACGCGTGTTCTGGGCGATCATTGAAGGCGCCATTGCCATTGCGCTGCTGCTGGGCGGCGGCCTTACGGCGCTACAAACCATGGCCGTTTCCACCGGTTTCCCGTTCACCATTATTCTATTGGTGGCGTGCTACGCAATCGTCAAAGGTTTGATGAGCGAACCCAAAGCGGTGTAATTAATCGGTACGCATGACCAAAACGGGCAGCCCAAGGGCTGCCCGTTTTTTTATGGATGCCGTGCTAGCACCAGATATTTTTTAAAGGCGTATCTGGCTGATAATGGGTGGCGATTTGCGCCTGGAGAAGTTCTGCCGTGGCCAATGCATCGACCAGCGCATGATGCCCCTGATAGGCAGGCAAACCATAGCGGGCACGGCTAGCGTTTAAACGTATTGAAACCGGGGGGCGTCCCAACCAGCGGCGAAAACGTGCCCATAACGTTTGTCGATGTATCCTCGCCTCAAGCGACATCGTATCGATCATTGGGAACATCACCCCCTCGCCCCGCCGTGCTTTAATCGCCGTATCCAGGAAGGGCCGCTCAATATTGCGAAAGTGCACCACGACCAAATGGCCCGCGAGCGCGTCCAACAGCTCATCCAGCACCACGTCCAAATCCGGGGCATCTGCCACCTCGGAATGGGTAATATGGTGGAAAGCTATCGAGGATTCAGACAGCGTTCTAGTGGGCTTGACGACCCAATAACGGCGCTCCGCGAGCTTGATACGGTCCAGTGTAAACGGCACGACGCCCATACTGACAATGGCATGGCGCCGCTCATCCAAACCGGTGGTTTCCAAATCCAGCGCAACCATCGGCACGTCAGCAATGGGGGTATCACCAGAAGGCAGTGATGTGGCAAAAAACCGCTGGATAGCAGGGTCTTTCGCCTGGCGCTCACGCTGCGCCATATAGTCAATCCAGTCGGGCTGGGTGATGCGGTGACGCGGGCGAATGCCTAGCATGTTAGTGCCTCTGCCGTTGAGCGGGCACCGGGTAACGGAACTTTAAAAATTTCTGAGCATTGCTAAGCACATGGAAAGCATCTTTCAGCGTATGCCGCTCGCTGTCCTCTACATTTTCAGGCTCAATATTGTTATCTGGCTCTCGGTCTTCCTGAATATCGATCATCTGGTGGCGCAACCGCGTCATACATAAAAACTCAAACGCATAGCTCAGCTTATCGCTAACACCTGGGGCTAAAAGCTGGGTATCGCTTATATCTTTTAGTCGCTGAAACGTATTTTGCGCTTTGGAACCACACGCCAGCGCATGGATACGGATTAGATCAACCATCGGCGCTGTGCCACGGCGTTTCAGGTTAATTGAATTGTTATGCTTGCCATCCTTTTCCATGACAAAGGTACGGAAGAAACCAAGCGGCGGCGTACGGTTCAACGCGTTACGCGCCATTGCCGCTAAAAACAACGGCGATTCAGCAGCTCTACGCGCAATTAGATCCTGTAGCGTTTCAACAAAATGTTCTTCGCCATAGATGCTATCAAGGTCAAAGAAGATCGAACTCTGCAGCAGCTTTTTAGGCGTCGGATTGGAAATCCAGTCTTCAAAATAGCCTTTCCAAACGCTCAGCGGCTGACGCCACTCTTGATTGGTGGCCATGATATCGCCTTTGCAGTAGGTGTAACCGCAGGCATCCAGCCCATCGCTAACAAACTTGGCCAGCGCATAAAAATAAGCATCATGCTCTTCAGGGATAAAGTCATCAGACAAAATGAGCGCGTTATCCTGGTCAGTCACAATGCTTTGTTCATTGCGTGCCATTGAGCCATTAACCATAAAACAGTAAGGCACCGGCGGTGGCCCAAGCTCAGCTTCGGCCAATTCCAGCAGGCGCCGGAAGAAGCTACGCCCCACCGTTGAAAGCGCGCTGCCCACCATTTGCGAGTTAGCGCCCTCCTGAACCATTCGGACAAAGGACGCTCGAACATCGGGTGCCAGTTTGGCAAGCCCTTGTGTGCTGGACTGATTAAAAATATTGCTGACCAGATAGAGTCCGCTATGCGTTTCATAGCGAATAATATCGGAAAGGTGCACCACGCCAACAGGCCGCTGCCGATACAGCACCGGCAAGTGATGAACATTGTTGCGCAGCATGGTCAGCATGGCCTCATATATCGACGCATCCGACTGTATGGTAATCAAATGAGAAGACGCGACATCGCCAATCGCGGTTTGCGGTGAAAGCCCCTCTGCCACGACCCGGGTTCTAAAGTCACTATCGGTAAAAATACCCACCATTTTCCATTTGACACCCTCGCTGTCTTGAAAACTGTAGCGCGGGCTGCCAGTACATTGGGTGATCACTATGGCCGCCGATGCCTGAGAATCATTAATTTGCTGGGCGGCCTGTTGAAGACTGGTGGTGGATGCCACCATCACAGGATAACGGGTCACCAGTTTACGAATACGCGTGACCATCATATCGTTCGACTTTTTTTGTTGCTCGGCAACCGTTTCAAGCCGGGGCCGTTCAAGCTCTACAAAGTCAGCAAAGTCATCATCCTCTTCACATAAGCGCTGAAAGACATCGTTGGGAATAAAATAGATCAGTGTGTCTTCAATCGCCTGAGCCGGAAAGCGTACTTTGTGATTTCGCAATAAGCTAAAGTGGCCAAAAATATCCCCTTCGCCCAACCGGTTATAAAGCTCGCCCTGGCGGCGATACACCTCAACAGCGCCACTTCTTATAAAGCACAGCTCACTAACGGTGTCATTTAACTCCAGGATATCGCTGCCCGTTTTGAAATAGCTGACCTCAACGCGCTCGGCAATCGCATCAAGCAGCTCATCCGAGAGACCATCAAAAGGAGGAAACTGGCCCATAAACTGGCGTATTTCAAGTAGTTCTACGTCCATGTGATCTCCCAAGACGTGTCTAATAGATAAGCCGAGTTTGGCTCGGTTCATCACTACCGTAAACCCTGGACGCAAAAAAAGCCCGACACCAAGGTGTCGGGCTTTGCTGGTGTATCAGCTAGTGATGGCTTAGGACTGGCTTGCCATCTCTTGAACACGCTGCATCATTTCCGGATCTTGCTGGATAGACTGACCGATAGCATTGAAGGTATCGACATCCAAGCCACTGTCTTCAACTACTTCGATCATACGATCGTTAGCTTCGGCGCGAACTTCCTGTTGGGCTGACTCATCTCCTGCTTCCTGCAGACGCTGTGTGTACTCTTGCGAGATCACGGCGATTTCTTGAGAAGCATCGGCGAACTGCTGTAGCTGCTGGTCAGAAAAATCCTGGGCGGGTGCTGCTTGCTGAGTAGCCATGGGATCCTGAGCCGGGTCCTGCGCTTGCTGGGCGTTGGCAGTAGATGCCATTAAGCCAGTGGCGAGCAGGGCAGCAGAGAATAGAGCAGTTATACGTTGCATAGTAAGAAACCTCATTGACGCGGTATGAATGTGGTAGGTGTGACGCAAGGATTCAGCACAGGTTCAATTTTTTAAGTAAGAGAACGTAACAAAATGAAGTGATGATAATAACAACATGCGCACAGAAATATTAAAAAAGCTTATATTCAATTACTTATATAAAAATATGCCGCTAGTATTTTGAACAATATTAGCGAACTTTTATTTATGTAAAGAAGAGCATCAAGGGAAGAAGATGGCTTTAGCTCTTTAATCGCTGCGAACAGCCTTCTATAGCCGTTCCAAGTACCCTACTCCGCCCAGGTTATGCATCTGCTGGCGTACCCATTGGCTACGCCTTTCCACTTGGGCGTCAGGTCGAGAGGCGCTGCGGGTACGTGGGCTGGGAAGGATTGCCGCGAGCAGGCTTGCCTGGCGCTCCGTCATCGCTCCGCCGGAGGCGCCGAAATAGTGTTGCGCGGCGGCTTCCAGGCCAAACACGCCGCTATCCCATTCAGCGATATTCAGATACACCTCAAGAATACGCTGTTTGCTCCAGAAAATTTCAATCAACAGCGTGAACCAGGCCTCTAACGCTTTGCGCGTCCAGCTGCGCCCACTCCACAAAAAAATATTTTTGGCTGTTTGCTGACTCAGCGTGCTGGCGCCGCGCAAACGGCCACCATCACGACTGGTCTCCCAAGCACGACGTAACTCAACAAGGTCAAAGCCACGATGTAGAGGGAAGCGCTGATCTTCAGCAGCAATCACCGCCAACTTGGCGTTGCTGGATAAATTGTCCCAGCTTCGCCACTGATGCTGAATGCGTATAGGCTCGCTGTTTACCCAGCTCTGTATTTTGCGCTCCACCATGATCATGGAGCCTGGCAAGGGCACAAAACGAAACAGGATGACCAGTGCCACAGAAAGAAGCACAAAAACCAGCACGCCGCGCCACACAAGACGCCATAGCTGACGAAGAAAGCGGCTCAGCGTACGTTTAAGCATCGTTATCCTTAAGATTTCATAAGATGTTCCGCATGATAACGTAGATGCTCCTCAATGAACGAGGCAATAAAGAAGTAACTATGGTCGTAACCCGGCTGACGACGCAGCGTCAGCGGGTGATCATGCGCTTCACATACGGCTTCAAGCCGCTCGGGCTTGAGCTGCTCTTCTAAAAACTGGTCCGCCTCGCCCTGGTCAATAAACAGCCGTTGACGCGAGGCACCATTAGCGACCAGTTCACAGGCATCGTACTGACGCCAGGTTGACTGATCCTCACCCAAATAGCTGGTAAACGCCTTTTGCCCCCAAGGGCAGTTCATCGGGTTCACAATTGGCGAGAATGCTGACACCGAGCTAAAACGACCTGGATGACGCAACGCTAAAATTAATGCCCCGTGGCCGCCCATCGAGTGACCACTAATCGACTCACGCCCGTTTACCGGGAAGTGCTGGCGTACAACGGAAGGCAACTCTTCAACGATATAGTCGTACATTCGATAGTGTGGCTTCCACGGCGCTTGGGTAGCGTTGACATAAAAACCTGCCCCCGAGCCAAGGTCATAACTATCGTGCTCGCCCGGTAAGTCTGTGCCACGCGGGCTGGTATCCGGACAAACGATAGCAATCCCAAGCTCTGCCGCTATCCGCTGGGCGCCCGCTTTCTGCATGAAGTTTTCATCGTTGCAGGTAAGCCCGGATAACCACCATAAAAGCGGTACACGCTCGCTTTCGGCTTGTGGCGGTAAGTACACCGCAAATTCCATATCGCAATCCAGCGCCCGAGAGTAATGGCGGTAGCGTTTGTGCCAGCCACCAAAACTACGATTGGCAGACACCAGTTCCAGGGTTTCACTCATGCTCATGGGGCAGGCTCCTTGCGAAAAGAGAAGCGCGGCAGTGCTGCCTGCCGCGCTTTATCAGTAAATTAACAATACAGACCTGTTAATAACGACCTAGTAATGCAGAACGGTGCGGATGCTCTTGCCCGCATGCAGCAGTTCAAACGCTTCGTTGATTTTCTCAAACGGCATATCGTGAGTAATAAAATCATCAATATTAATTTCACCGTTCATGTAACGCTCAACGTAGCCTGGCAGTTCACTGCGGCCTTTCACACCACCAAACGCGGAGCCTTTCCAAACGCGCCCGGTCACCAGTTGGAACGGACGTGTGGAAATCTCTTCCCCCGCACCGGCGACGCCAATCACGATCGATTCGCCCCAGCCTTTGTGGCAGCACTCAAGCGCTGAGCGCATCACATTGACGTTACCGATACACTCAAACGAATAGTCCACGCCACCATCGGTCAAATCAACAATAACCTGCTGAATGGAGTCGCTGTAATCCTTGGGGTTTACAAAGTCAGTCGCGCCAAACTGCTTGGCCAGCTCAAACTTATCCGCATTAACATCAATGGCGATAATTCGACCCGCTTTCGCCATGACCGCGCCCTGGATTACCGCCAGACCAATCGCCCCCAAACCAAAGACTGCGACGGTAGCGCCTGGCTCTACTTTTGCAGTATTGAGTACCGCGCCAATACCGGTAGTTACGCCACAGCCCAGCAAGCAGATTTTATCCATCGGGGCTTCTTTGGAAACCGCCGCTAACGAGACTTCAGGAAGTACGGTGTATTCGCTGAACGTGGACGTTCCCATGTAGTGGTGCAGCATCTTGCCATCCAGCGAGAAGCGCGAGGTGCCGTCGGGCATTACGCCTTTACCCTGGGTGGCACGCACGCTGCCGCACAGGTTGGTTTTACCTGACAGACAGAATTTGCACTTGCCACACTCAGCGGTATATAGCGGAATAACATGGTCGCCTGGCTTGAGGCTGGTCACCCCTTCACCTACTTCCTGAACGACACCAGCGCCTTCATGACCCAGCACTGAAGGGAAGAGTCCTTCCGGGTCAGCGCCCGACAACGTATAAGCATCGGTATGACAAACGCTAGTAGCCGCCATTTTTACCAACACTTCGCCCGCTTTCGGACCTTCCACATCAATTTCAACCAGCTCAAGCGGTTTACCCGCCTCTAACGCAACGGCAGCACGTGATTTCATAGTGTCACTCCTTAAGACAGTGGCGCAGTAAGTCGCCTGAACAGATAACGTATTGCTCCAATAGCGACAGTGTAAGGTAGCTAGAGGTACTAGAAAAAGCGGGATATACTCATAATATTATTGCCACTGAGCAACAATCACCTACAACGGATGAGCCTCCATGCAGCGCTGGGATCGTGTCGAAGCCTTTATTGAAGTGGTCAGACTGGGCACATTTTCTGCGGCCGCAAACCATCTAAAAGTATCAACCTCGCATATTAGCCGCTTGGTGAGCCAACTTGAAAACCAGCTCGGCATTCAGCTTCTCTACCGTACAACGCGTCAAATACGCTTAACGGATGCAGGCGCTCTGTATATGGAGCATTGTCAACATCTGTTTGATGGATTGAAAGATGCCGAACAGGCGCTGAGCGAACTGCAGGCCAAGCCTCGAGGCCTGCTTAAGCTGACCTCAGCCACTACCTTTGGCGAACGTTATATCGCACCACTGGTGAATGAATTTCAATGCCTACATCCTGATCTTGAAGTGTACATGCATTTTACCAACCGGCCCGTTGAACTCATTGAGGAAGGCTTTGATATCGCCATTCGCATGGGCGTACTAAAGGATTCAAGCCTGATCGCCAGGCGCCTGTGCGACCGACGTGAATACGTTGTCGGCTCTCAGGATTACTTTCGCCAGACACCGCCTCCTCACACGTTGGCGGAACTTGGCCAACATCGTTGTTTGGTCGGTTCACGGCCTAATTGGCTGTTTGATAGCAACGGCCAACGCCGCGAAGTACGCGTAGAAAGCTGCTGGACGGGTAACTCCGGTCCCGCCCTGCTGGATGCCGCGCTTAAGGGCCTGGGCCTTGCCCAACTGCCTGACTATTACGTAGCACCTCACCTTGCAAGTGGCGAACTCATCGCCGTACTGGAGCCCTTTCAGCATCATGATACGGCTGTCTGGGCGGTTTACCCCCGCCACCGCCACTTATCCCCCAAGATTCGTCAATTGGTCGATTATCTGGTGGCCAATATGTCGCGAGTACTGCCGAACACGCCATCACTTTAACGCCAGAGCCGGCCTTTCGCTTGCCATAGCCCCTCCTGCGCTTACGGCATTTCATTTTTTAAATCCCGCTATACGTAAAGCCGTTTGCGCCCTTATACACTTCAAAGTAGTGTCATCTTTTAGCCCCAATGGGCTTTTTTTTGCTACAAACCTCCACTCTAACGACATAAAACTTATGACACCCCCTAAAAACCATGAAAAAAACCTAAAGCGTGGCGCGTTTACCCGCTTTCTCGATAGCGTTGAGTGGCTTGGCAACTTGCTCCCTCATCCGGTCACGCTATTTGCCATTTTATGTGTCCTTGTGGTGATAGCCAGCGGTATTGCCGGTGCCTTAGGCGTGTCAGTTGCCGACCCACGCCCCGCTAACGAGGGCGAATGGATTGCGGTTAATTCCCTCCTTAATGCCGAAGGCTTACGCCGGCTGGTCACCGAGATGGTGACAAACTTCACAGGCTTTGCGCCTTTAGGCACTGTGCTGGTTGCCATGCTGGGCGTTGGCGTAGCCGAACACTCAGGGCTACTTTCTGCCAGTATGAGAGCGTTGGTGCTTAACCGCTCACCCCGCATCGTTACCTACGCCATTGTGTTTGCGGGCATTATGTCCAACATGGCGTCCGAACTTGGCTACGTTGTACTTATTCCTCTGGCCGCCATGATCTTCCATTCGCTTGGGCGCCACCCTTTGGCGGGTCTCGCTGCAGCTTTCTGTGGTGTTTCCGGCGGCTACAGCGCCAACCTGCTCATTGGAACCGTCGACCCGCTACTTTCTGGTATTACCCAAGAGGCCGCTCGCCTACTGGACCCGGCTTATGTGGTAGGCGCTGAAGCAAACTGGTTCTTCATGTTTGTCAGCACCTTCTTTGTGACCTTGATCGGCGGCCTGGTTACCGAGCGTATCGTGGAACCGAAGCTTGGCAAATACGATGCCGCTGATGCCGATAGCGACATTGGCCAGCAGTCCATGCAAGGGCTTTCCGCTGAGGAGAAGCGGGCGCTAAAAGGCACGGGGTTAGCCACACTGGTGCTTATTGGCTTAATTGCCATGACCGTGGTACCTGAAAATGGCATATTGCGTAATCCAGAAACAGGGCTAATCAGCGGCTCGCCCTTCCTGAGCGGCATTGTGGTCATTGTAGCGGTCTCCTTCTCACTACTGGGCTTCATCTATGGGCGCCTGGCAGGCACGATGCACAATGATCGTGATGTGGTAAATGCCATGGCCAAAAGCATGAGCAGCCTTGGGCTGTATATTGTGCTGGTCTTCTTTGCCGCTCAGTTTGTGGCGCTGTTTAACTGGAGCAATTTTGGTACCGTGACGGCCGTGGCGGGCGCTGATCTGCTGGAGTCTCTTGGGCTACGTGGCCCGGGTCTGTTTGCGCTGTTTATTTTGGGTATACGGATTTAATGGTTGATGGGGCACCTTTACCCCACCAACCTGATACCATTATCAGATGGTTGATAGATCGACCCCGTAGTTGGGTTCCTCTGCGAAGTCCGGCAGTCCGTAACCGATGGTTTTCTTGTAGAACGGAGAGACCTTCGCGGTCGGGGCCTTCTTCTTGTGCTTCGTGGTGTAGAGCATTCGTGCCCGCATCACCTCGAAGGAGTAACCACGTCCTTCACGGTTCTTGTCCTTGGCCAGTCGGTTGATGGACTCCGTGTAAGCGTTGGTGACGGGCATGTCCGTCTCGAAGTAGGTCATGATCTCTTCGCGCCAGTTGCCTACAGCCCTGACCAGATCGCTCCAGACTTCCTTCTGGCCCTTCGGGATGGTGGCTATCCACTCGTCCAGGGCGGCTTCTGCCTGGGGCCGTGTGGTAGCGTCCCAGATGCCGTAGAAACGTTCCTTGTGCTCGTAGGCGGCCAGCAGTTGTGGGAATGCGCCGGTCCAGGTCTCCATGATGAGGCGTTCCCGGTTTGAGACTTCGTGAGCGCGTTTCAGCAGGATTTTCCGGTCACCCTTGAGGGTTCGGCTCTGGGAGGGCATCAGCTCCTTCCTGAGGCCCTTGCGCACCTTCTCCAGGGCATCGTTGGCCATGCGCACCACATGGAACTTATCGACCACGATGCGGGCCTGTGGCAGCACCGCCTTGACCGCTGCTCGGTAGGGATTCCACATGTCCATGCTGACGATCTTGACCTTCTGCCGGTCTTTCATCTTCATCAGGTAGTTGGTCACCACGTCCTGACGGCGGGTGGCCAGCAGGTCGAGCAGGGTCCTCTCCTCGATGTTGGTCAGGATGCAGCGGTAGCGCTTGTTCAGGTACAACTCGTCAATGCCGAGAATGCGGGGCGTCTCGAAGCGGTGCCAGCGCCCCAGGAATTCGGCGCGGGCGTTGAAAATGTCGCGTACCGTCTTCTCGTCCAGGCCCGTGGTATCAGCCACGTAGGCGTAGGGGTGATTGAAGGCTTCCTTCTCCACGTACTCATGCAACCGCAGCGTCATGCGGAAGCCGTCCACCATCTCCGGTAGCTGGGGCCTGAAGGTGGTCTTGCAGGCCCGGCAGGTGTACCGGCGACGAATTACCCAGAGGGTGACCCGCTTGCCGTGGATGGGCAGGTCATGATAGGGAACATCACGCTTGCCGAACCGCACGAACTCACCCTGCACGCCGCACCCCTCGCAGGCTACTGGTGTAGGTGCTTCAAGCCGAAAATGTATGTCTTCATTCTGCTCATCAGAATCCACCAACTGGTACCCAGGAAGGCTTAACGAATTAATCATCTCCCGCCTTGATCAGAAAAACAGGTAGGTGGCGTAACCGGCAATCATCGCCATAGCAAAAATGACTGCTAAAAACGCCGCTAAAAGCTTCAGCGTGAACAAAGAGCGCAACAGAATGAGCTCAGTCAGGCTGGCTCCGGCACTGCCGATGATCAACGCTAGCACCGTCCCGGCACCCACGCCTTTGGCCATCAGAGCCGCTGCCAGAGGTATGACGGCTTCAGCGCGAATATACAACGGCACGCCGATGACAGCGGCAACTGGAATGGCAAAGGGATTATCTGGGCCTGCATACTGCTCCAATAAGTCAGTGGGCATGAAACCATAGATCACGCTGCCAATCGCAATACCGATGAGCAGGTAAGGCAACACATCGATAAAGTCCGACCAAGCTTCCCGCCACACACCACTGTACTTCCCTTCTTTCTTAACCGTGACAGTGGGTTGACTGTCACAGCATTCGCTAGACGTAGAGACTGTTGTCTTCCTATCAGCCCCGCAAGAAGCCGTCTTCGGAGTGGTGTCGCAGCTGTTGGTGCCGCAACTCGATGCGGTCGATGTAGCACTGCACGGGCTTGCTGATGAACTACATCCACTGCTCTCTTGTGTCGCCGTCCGGCGCACATAACGCTCGAAGCCAAGCGTGTGAAGCAGCCATCCGGCACCTACCGCGACCACCAAAGCGGCGAGCACATAGATAGCAGTAAGTGTCCATCCAAACGTGGCAACCAGCAGGCCGACGACGATAGGATTCAGCAACGGAGATGAGAAAAGAAACACCATCATCGGCCCAAAACCGGCCCGTGCCCGAATCAACCCTTTCAACATGGGGATAGTCGAGCAACTACAGAAGGGCGTTATAGCTCCTAAACCAGCAGCAAGAAAATAGCCTCGCTTCCCACTGGAAGTCAGTAACGCTTCCACCTTGGATGGTGGGATGTGACGTTGAAGAACTCCGACCAGCAAGCTAATGCCAATGAATAAAACCGATAGCTCGATAGCGAGAAAGGCGAACATGCCTAGAGCGTCTTGGAGTTGAGGTGACATTCAATATTACTCCTATATTTCTAGTTTTATCGAAATGATGTACGCAGCCTACTTGCGTTTATCCGACCTGTCAACTATAATTCTAGAAACATCGAATTATTGGGGCGTGCTATGGATCACGAAAAGGTTGCAGCCAGCTTAGCTGAGCTAGGGAATAGTCACCGACTGTCCGTGTTCCGCTTTCTGGTCAAAGCTGGCCATGATGGGGCTTCGGTCGGAGATATCCAGAAGGGGCTGGGTATTCCTGCTTCGACGCTATCACATCACCTTGCGCGCATGGCCAAGGTAGGGCTGATCCGGCAGGAGAAACATAGCCGCACGATTGTCTGTATACCCGAGTATGGGCACCTAGAGAATTTGATCGGTTTCTTACAAGAGGAATGTTGTGCAGGTGTCCGGATTGCGCATGAACCAGAACCGCTTTGACGCTTGCCCAGCTCTCGCTGTCCTCCCTAGTCAGCATCGCTATGAAGACTCAGGCGAAGGTGGAAACAGAAAATTGGCAGTAGAGTAGGCTGAAGAGGATCAATCAGATAATCCGCTGAGAAAGATTTTCTTCTTTACATCTTTGGCATTTTATCAACCAGAAATTCCGGATACCCTTTATTTTATTGTGTGCGTTCGTCAACCTGTCGCTGGGCAGCGCATCGGCGCAATGGGCGGTGACCGCTCCGATTTTCGTTCCCATGCTGATGCTGATGGGCTACGCGCCAGAGGTGATTCAGGCGGCCTACCGGATCGGTGATTCTGTCACCAACCTGATCACTCCGATGATGAGCTATTTTGGGCTGATACTGGCGGTTGCTACCCGTTATCGCAACGATATGGGCATAGGCACACTGGTCGCCTTAATGTTGCCCTATACGCTATTCATGTTGATCGGCTGGAGCTTACTGTTCTTTGTGTGGGTGTTTTTGCTGGGCCTGCCTGTTGGTCCTGGCTCTGCAACTCACTACACGCTATAACAAAGGCTCAACGGCATCAGGATTCGTGGAGTGCTTGACACTAGATAGCAAAAAGCCCGCCGTTTAAAAAACGGCGGGCTTTTTTTACGCTAGACACTAGCGCCTAAGCACTAACCTGGACTGGCTTACTCGTCCAGGAACGAGCGAAGCGGCTCAGAGCGGCTAGGGTGGCGAAGCTTGCGCAGCGCCTTGGCCTCAATCTGACGAATCCGCTCACGGGTTACGTCAAACTGCTTGCCCACTTCTTCAAGCGTGTGGTCAGTATTCATATCAATACCGAACCGCATGCGCAGTACCTTGGCTTCACGTGCGGTGAGGCCGCCCAGTACGTTACGCGTCGCTTCAATCAAGCCTTCTCCGGTGGCCATATCGATAGGCAGCAGCATGGTGCCGTCCTCGATAAAGTCGCCCAGATGCGAGTCATCATCATCACCAATCGGCGTCTCCATGGAGATAGGCTCTTTGGCAATTTTGAGCACCTTACGTACCTTGTCTTCGGGCATTTCAAGACGTTCGCCGAGCTCTTCCGGGGTCGGTTCGCGGCCCATTTCCTGCAGCATTTGGCGCGACACGCGGTTAAGCTTGTTGATCGTCTCGATCATGTGAACCGGAATACGGATCGTCCGTGCCTGGTCGGCAATTGAGCGGGTAATCGCCTGACGAATCCACCAGGTCGCATAAGTAGAGAACTTATAACCCCGACGGTATTCGAACTTATCCACTGCCTTCATCAAACCGATATTGCCTTCCTGAATCAAATCAAGGAATTGAAGACCACGGTTGGTGTACTTCTTGGCAATCGAGATAACCAGACGCAGGTTGGCCTCAACCATCTCTTTCTTGGCGCGGCGTGCTTTTGCCTCACCAATCGACAGCTTGCGGTTCACCTCTTTCAAATCCGCCACGGTGAGCTGCACCATGTCTTCTTCGAAAGCAATTTTACGCTGCGAACGGGCGATATCAGAACGTAACGGCTCAAGACGGTCAGCGTATTTGGGCTGCGCTTCCTGGAACGCATCCAACCACTTGGGGTTAGATTCGCTACCCGGGAACGATTTGATAAACGTCTTGCGCGGCACTTTGGCTTTTTTAACACAAAGCTGCATGACCGCTTTTTCCTGGGCACGCACTTGCTCAACACTAATACGTACCTGGCCTACCAGGCGTTCAAAGTGTTTCGGCACCAGTTTGATCGGCGAGAACAATTCGGCAAGACGAGCCTGCTCGGCTTTCAGCTCGGCGCTGCCGCGACCGTGCTTGGTAAGCGCCGCTCCGGCTAACGCATTTTGCTCGCGAATTTGCTCAAAACGCGCCCGCGCCTCTTCAGGGTCCGGACCGCCTTCGCTGGCGTTGGAATCTTCGTCATCCTCCTCGCCATCGCTGTCGCCGTCTTCGTCGTCGCTTAAGTCGGTGGCTACCTCAGGTTCAGGCACATCCGCTTCGGCAACACCGGGGATACCTTCATCGGGGTCGATAAACCCTGAGAAAAGATCCGACAGACGGCCAGGCGCTTCTTCATCCTGAGTAGCGTCGTAAGCATCCAGAATGGAGGCGACAGCCCCTGGCAAGTAGGCCAGTGCCGACATGACTTCACGTGTACCCTCTTCAATCCGCTTGGCAATTTCGATTTCGCCTTCACGGGTCAAGAGTTCTACTGTGCCCATTTCACGCATGTACATGCGGACTGGGTCTGTGGTGCGACCCACGTCGCTTTCCACGGCAGCGAGTGCCGCAACGGCCTCTTCCGCAGCGGACTCGTCCGTGGAGTGATCCGACATCATCAAAGTGTCTTCATCAGGCGCTTCTTCAGCGACACGGATACCCATGTCGTTGATCATGCCAATGATGTCTTCCACTTGATCCGGGTCGGCGATATCCTCGGGTAGATGGTCGTTGACCTCGGCATACGTCAGGTAACCCTGCTCTTTGCCGCGCGCGATCAACTCCTTCAGACGTGACTGCTGCTGCGCATTTCCAGCCATAGAAACCCTATCTCGACGAAGAAGAATGAAACACCTGGAGCGCTGAATCGATTAAACTCAACAAGCCGAACAGTATAGCGTAAATAGCTGTATTTTTTCCAGCGAAACGTATTTGCGCGGTCATTCAGGTGTGTTAGGTTGTTCGGTTAGGCCAGCACTTGGTGACTGACCCTATATCTGGTGTTGGTGAGGGAAAAATTCAACCCCCCTCTCTCCGAACACCGGTCAAAACCGCTGGGCCAACTCGACTACCAAGCCGGCCAAGCGCTGACGCTGCTGTTTATCCAATTTCTGCCCAGCGCGTTCCTGAGCCAACAACGCTTCGTACTCTTCCTGGGGCGAGCGCTTACGTTGCTTCTGCTGCAAGTGCTCAACCAACCCCCTTAACTCTGCTTCTCGTGCTGCTTTGGGAATCAATAACTCCCGCGCGGCAAACCCTGCCAGCACCGCGCCCTGTGGCGTACCCTGAAAATGCGCCAGCACAACCTGCGGACTGCGATAGCGTCCGGCCTGCAAGAGCACGATCAAATCGCGACAGAGCGGCGTATCCTCATCATCAGGCAGCCACTCCAGATTATCCGGCAAGGCTGACACTACGCTCGGCTCGTGCAGCAGAAGCTGCACGATGCGCCCAACGGGCGTAAGCACCCGGCTACGTGCACGTGACGTAGCTCCAGTAGAGCCCGCCTTTACAGAACCCGCCTGCTCCGCGCTATCTTCGACAATAGGTTCAGCCGCTTCCCAATACGCTTGCCCCTTGGGTGCCGCTGCGCGCTTATCCAACAGCGCTTGCAACTGCTGTTGTGCCAAGCCACTGCGCTTGGCAAGCGCTTCAAGCAGTAACGATTTGAGCATGCCATCAGGTACTTTGTTCAACGCTTCAAGTACCTGGCTTGCAAATCGCTCGCGCCCCTCCACCGTGTTTAAATCACGACCCTGAGCCGCCTGCTCAAACAAAAACTCCGACAGCGGCATCGCACAGGTAACACGATCCTTAAACGCTTCGGCGCCTTCACGACGCACCAGCGTATCCGGGTCATCACCTTCTGCCAGAAATAGAAAACGCGCCTCACGGCCGTCAATCATCAACGGCAGCGCGGTTTCCAGTGCTCGACTGGCGGCCTGGCGGCCAGCGCGGTCGCCATCAAAACAGAACACCACTCGGCTGACCAAACGAAACAGACGGCTTAGGTGATCTTCGGTCGTCGCGGTTCCCAGCGTAGCCACCGCGTTATGGATGCCGTACTGCGCAAGCGCCACAACGTCCATATAGCCTTCTACCATCACCAGCTGCTCAAGCTTACTGGATGCCTGGCGCGCTTCATAAAGCCCATAAAGCTCGCGCCCTTTATGAAACACAGGGGTTTCTGGTGAGTTGAGGTATTTGGGCTGCTCGTCGCCCATCACTCGCCCACCAAATGCAATCGTCCGCCCTCGTAAATCGCGGATCGGAAACATCACCCGATCCCGAAAACGATCGTAAGTACGCCCCGTATCTTCACGATGGATCAACAGGCCATACTCAATCTGGACAGGTTCTGATATCTCCCGCTCACCAAGGTGCTGCTTGAGCGCTTCCCAACCGCCAGGCGCGTAGCCTATGCCGTAGGCATTGATCACCTCAGCAGAAAGCCCTCGGTTTTCCAGATATTGCTGGGCGCTTTGCCCTTCGCGCATTTTAAGGCGCTCGCGATAAAAGCTTGCCGCAAGCTCGAGCAGGTTAACGCCCTCTTTGCGCTTTTTTTCTCGCTGATGTGCACGCGGGTCGTCAGCGCCTTCGCGCGGCACGTCAAGACCCAACCGCCCGGCCAACTGCTCCACCGCTTCAGGAAACGGCAGTTTGTCGTATTCCATCAAGAAGCGTAGTGCATTCCCATGCACGCCACAGCCAAAGCAGTGATAAAACTGTTTATCAGCACTTACCGTAAACGAAGGCGTTTTTTCCTGATGAAAAGGGCAAAGACCCGAGTAGTTCCGGCCAGCCTTTTTAAGCTGCACACGCTCACCAACCACTTCCACCACGTCAACGCGGCTGAGCAAGTCGTCAATAAAACGCTGGGGAATCTGGCCTGCCATTTACAACGGCACCCTCGCGCATGTGCGCTAAACGCTTGCTTAACGTCATCTGGCGGACTGCCCAATCACCTTAAACAACGTAGAAAACTGAAAAAACAAACGGCCACCTAGTGGCGGCCGCTTGGCATCCCTCTTGAGACAACCAGCTAACCGCTCTGGCTCTCTCGGGTACGGATCAATAGAGCCGTTCGAAACGCTTTTGCTCACGCTGAACTTTCTTGGCGTGGCGTTTTACGGCAGCTGCCGCTTTGCGTTTACGCTCAGCAGTCGGCTTCTCATAGTGCTCGCGACGGCGTACTTCAGAAAGAACACCAGCTTTTTCGCAAGAACGCTTGAAGCGACGCAGGGCGACGTCAAACGGCTCGTTATCACGTACTTTTACAGAAGGCATTAAGCACTCACCTACCTTAAGGAGTCTTGAGTTCGAAAGTACGTACACCATCATCGCATTATTGCGAGGAACATAGCGTACGACCCAGTTTTTACAGCGCACGATAGTTTAGTCGTGGTTGGCAATGATTGCAAACTGCACCCCTGACATTGTGTAATCAATGCCACCTTTATGGGCGTTAGACATGTTAAAATTTTGCCTTATGCAATCTGTTAGCCCTCTATAGAGACTTCCTATGCGTGTGCTTGGCATCGAAACTTCCTGCGACGAAACCGGCGTTGCTCTTTATGACACCTCCCGCTCAGGGGGCGACGGCCTGCTGGCCGATGCGCTGTATAGCCAAATTGCCATGCACGCCGAGTATGGCGGCGTGGTGCCCGAGCTTGCCTCACGGGACCACACGCGCAAGCTGCTCCCTTTGATTGAGCAAGTGTTAAGTGATGCCAAGCTAACAAGAGACGATTTAGAGGGTATTGCCTATACCGCAGGCCCGGGGTTGGTAGGCGCGCTCATGGTGGGTGCCAGTACGGCCCACGGCATGGCCCGTGCACTAGGCATTCCGGTATTGGGCGTGCACCACATGGAAGGTCATCTACTCGCTCCCATGCTGGAAGACGATGCGCCAGCGTTTCCTTTTGTGGCCCTACTGGTATCTGGCGGCCATACCCAGTTGGTGGAAGTCCAAGGACTTGGAAGCTATCAGCTATTGGGTGAATCCGTTGATGATGCGGCCGGTGAAGCGTTTGATAAAGCCGCTAAAATGCTCGGCCTTGCTTATCCCGGCGGCCCGTTGGTGGCCAAGCTTGCCGAACAGGGCGACCCCAAACGGTTTCGTTTTCCACGCCCGATGACTGACCGGCCGGGGCTTAATTTCAGTTTCTCAGGGTTAAAAACGCATACCTTAACGGCCATACGCCAGTTGGAAGCGGCTGGCGAGCTTGACGAGCAGGCGCGCGCTGATGTGGCCCGCGCCTTTGAAGAAGCCGTGGTCGATACACTGGTCATCAAATGCCGCCGGGCGCTGGACCAAACGGGGTTAAAACGGCTGGTAGTGGCTGGCGGGGTGAGTGCCAATCACCGGTTGCGTGAGCGTCTGGCCCTTGAGTGTCAAAAACGTCAGGCAAAGGCCTACTATCCTCGCGGCCGGCTCTGCACGGATAACGGCGCCATGATCGCGTACGTGGGCGCGCAGCGCCTGGCCGCTGGCGAACAGGACAAGGATGGCGTTATGCAGGCTACGCCGCGCTGGCCGCTTGATCAGTTGACGCCTCCCAACGCCGAATAATTAGCGACGCCCCAGGCGCGGCTCATCGCCGCGTCTTAATCTGCGAATATTAAGCCCATGACGCAGCAGCACCAGCAGGCTCAAACCGCCCACTACGCCCACATAAGCAGGCGCCAGCCAGATACAGGCAAGCGGCGCCACCAGCGCGCTTAACAAGGAAGCCATTGCCGCGGTTTTTAAGCGCCACGCCAGCAAGGTCCACACCCCCACGCTCACCAGTGCAACACCCGGGGTCAGCACCAGTAGCACGCCCAGCGCGCTGGCGACGGCCTTTCCACCACGAAAGCCATACCATACCGGGTAGCTATGCCCCAGTAATACCGCCAGCCCAATCAGCCCCTGCCAACTGACCGGTAACGCCATTAATTTACTGGCAAGCACTATGGGTACGCCTTTTAACGCATCCAGCAAAAGCGTGGCGCCCGCCAGGCGCGGCCCATAAAGGCGTAACACGTTAGAAAAACCAGGATTACCGGAGCCACAGCGACGAGGATCGCCCACTCCCGCTATCCGGCAAACACTAATCGCTGCCAGCCAACTGCCGCTTAAATAGCCGAACACTAACCACGCCATGGCGCCTTTTCCATCCTACTGTCGTTTCGTTTCATCCTAACGTACAATCGCCCGCTTGTTGTCGCCGAGGAAGAGCTTGTGGACCGCATTTTGATCGAAGCACTCAAGGTAGACACCGTGATTGGTGTTTACGATTGGGAGCGCACCATTCAACAGTCGCTTAGCCTGGACTTAACCCTGGCGACCGATATTCGCCCGGCTGCCGCTACTGACGATTTAAGCTTAACGCTAGACTATGCGGCTATCTGCCAGCGTATCCAACGATTCGCTGACACGCATCAATTCGCGCTGGTGGAGACCTTCGCGGAACGCTTGGCTGACTGCCTGCGCAGCGAGTTTTCCATTACCTGGTTACGCTTGCGGGTGCGTAAACCCGGCGCGGTGCCGCAAGCGGCGAGCGTAGGCCTTGAAATTACACGTGGCGAGCTACCGGAGGCCACAAGGACATAATCTCATGAGCCTGGTTACCGTCAGTTTAGGCAGCAATATTGATCCTGTGCGTCATATCCGCCTGTGTCTCGATGCACTTTTCGATACCTTCGGGCCTTTAAATGTCTCGCGCGTTTTTGAAAGCGAGCCGGTTGGTTTTAGCGATACCCGTAATTTTTATAACCTGGTAGTGGCCTTCGAAAGTAACTGGTCGCCGAGTGAATTACAGGCATGGGCCAAGGCTTTGGAAATTATTCATGGCCGTAAGCAGGGCTTGGACAAATACAACCCTAAAGCGCTGGATATCGACCTGCTAACGGTGGGCAACCTGCAGGGCGTCGTTGAAGGTGTTGCACTGCCCCGCGCCGAAATGACCGAAAGCGCATTCGTGTTACAGCCCTTGGCGGAGCTGCTACCTAACGAACGGCACCCGGCTTGCAACACGCCTTACGCCACACTTTGGAATAATTTTTCGCTGGGAAATCAGCGGCTTTGGGCGGTAGATTTTACCTGGGGTAGCGCCTGGATATCGCACGCGGAGCCTGCGCTCTGTACGTCCCTGGCTCGCTAAACCTCTTTTGATTGGCTAATCATTCGCTTAACGCATCACTGACTGCTTGCTGGCGCTGTTTACGTAGCGCCTGGCCTAATTCAGCCCCCTTGAATCCTTGAGCGATGAGCCCCTGCGGGCTAACGCTGCGTGCCGCCAGCCAAGCAGCCTGTAGCGGCTGGGCATAATTTTTTTCAATAACACCGGCACTTTCAATCACACCGACACTTTCAACCACACTGACTAACGTGAGCTGTGTGGCGACCTGGTCAGGCTTACGAAAACCATCCAGGCGTTCCAGCCAATGCAGCACGGCTATCGCCTCTAAAGGCTCTTTTAGCAACGACAGGGTCAACGCGACATAGCGTGCCAACTGCGCTACGGCATTGGGTAAACGTAGCGTTGACGCCAATGCCTCGCGACCCGCGTCGTCCAGCACGCTCACCAGTAATGCATAGCGCCAATGTGCCAGAGGCGTTGAGCTATCGTCAGGCACGTACTGCAGTGCGGCCAAGCCGCCCTGCAGTTTTTCTGCTGAGAACGGCCACCATATTGCCAGCGCTTCACACTGCGCCAACGTCGTGAAGTAAGCTTCGGGGCTGGGTTCACCCAAGGCTTTTTCGGTTTCGACCCATACCCGTTCAGCGGCTAAATGCTCAA
Source organism: Halomonas citrativorans (assembly GCF_014898005.1). Taxonomy (NCBI): domain Bacteria; kingdom Pseudomonadati; phylum Pseudomonadota; class Gammaproteobacteria; order Oceanospirillales; family Halomonadaceae; genus Halomonas; species Halomonas citrativorans. The sequence goes on along the minus strand of NZ_JABUYX010000014.1, from coordinate 36,543 downwards.
GCTCACCACTGCGACTAACCTCGGTCATCAGTGCCAGGGTTTCAGAGGCGATAGAGAACCCCAGCGACGCATAGCGGGCTAAAAAACGTGCCGTACGCAGCACCCGCAGCGGGTCTTCACCAAACGCAGAAGAAATATGCCGCAGCACGCGTTGTTCGATATCCTTCTGGCCATCAAAGGGGTCAATCAGCGGCCCATCGACCCGTTGTGCAATGGCATTCACGGTCAGGTCGCGACGCAGCAGGTCCTCTTCCAGCGTTACTTCGGGGCTGGCATGCACTTCAAACCCGGAATATCCGTGCCCGGTTTTTCGCTCCGTACGCGCCAGCGCATACTCCTCCGCTGTATCAGGGTGCAAAAACACCGGAAAATCTCGCCCCACGGGCTTAAAGCCGCGCTGGCGCATAGCCTCTGGGGTAGCGCCCACCACCACCCAGTCGTTGTCATACACTGGCCAGCCCAGCAGCGCATCGCGAACAGCGCCTCCCACGCGGTATACGTCCAGCCCGGCAATGCGCGGATCATTTGAGTGCGCCATCACTACCGCCCTCCTCGTTGCTGGCTGGGTACGCTCATCCGCTCACCGGTATCTATATTAAGCGCGGTTAACGCCCCACCCCACACGCAGCCCGTATCCAACGCGTCTACCCGAACCCTGGCGCCCCGCGTCTTTCCTTCTAACGCGGCCCAGTGCCCAAACAGGAGATGTGGGTCGTCGTCACGGGCATACTGAAACCACGGAGCAAAGCCAGGCGGGGTGCTAGCGAGGCCCTCTTTAGCAGCAAACTCCAGCCGCCCTTGGCTGTCAATAAAGCGCATACGTGCCATAGCGTTAACAATAAAGCGCAGCCGGTCCATTCCCTCCAGGTCCTCTCGCCAACGATCAGGCTGATTACCAAAAAGCTCAGTCAAGAAATGCCCTGACTGCTCGCTGGCAAGCGCTTGCTCGACCTCACGGCTATAAGCGACAGCCTGCTCTATGCGCCACTGAGGCAGCAAACCGGCATGCGTCATTAGGGTATTGCCTTGCTGCACTGCAAGCGGCTGGCACTGCAGCCAATCCAGCAGTTGCTCGCGATCTGGCGCATTAAGAATATCGTTGAGGGTATCGTGCTTTTTTTGCCTACCGCCGCCACGCGCGACCACCAACAGATGAAAGTCGTGGTTGCCCAGCACACAGCGTACCGAGCCGCCCAGTGCGTGCGCTTCGCGTAAACACTCAAGGGAGCCTGGCCCACGGTTGATCACATCGCCCACCAGCCACAAAGTGTCGTGCGAGGGATTAAAGTTCAGGGCTTCAAGTAGCGTCATAAACTCGGCGTAGCAGCCATGCAAATCGCCAATCGCGTAGGTACTCATGCGCGGGCCTTATATAAACGAGAGCATTAAACATGCATATTAAAACGCGCACATTACACATGCTGCGCGGTGTACGATTGCGCTCTGAGCGCCTTGGCAAGAGCCCCATACCAAACCAGCACTGTCTGGCCGTCAGACTGAAATCAACAATGCTTTAATGCAGTATTCGCGATGGCGATCACTAACGTTAGTGCAGCTGACGCGGCACAGCCAAGCGAAAAGGCGCTACGGGCACTTCAAAGGCACGCTGGGTATAGGTGTTCAACAACGTATAGGCACCTTCCATCACGCCCACCGGTGTTTGCAGAATCGCCCGGCTGGTATAGCGAAAGCGCTGACCGGGGCCGATCAATGGCTGCTGCCCGACCACGCCCTTGCCACGCACTTCCTGACTATCGCCGCTGCCCTGAGTGATTTTCCAGTAACGTGCCATCAGCTGTACGCTATGCGGGCTTTGATTATGTACCGTCACGGTATAGCTAAATACGTAGCGTGATTCCACGTCGCTGGATTCTTCGGCACAATATTCAGGCGTTACACTGACGTCGATGGCTAAACCACTCACCCGTTTTCACTCCCATCACTACCTGGCCTTTCATCAGCAGCCACACGGTTAGCAATGGTTACATACTCAGCAACCGTTAGCGTTTGCGGGCGGCGCGTGGGGTCAATACCCAGCGCTTCTAACGTTTCAGGACTGACGCGTCCTTTAAAGTTATTACGTAAGGTTTTACGGCGTTGGCCAAAAGCTAGCTTTACCAGCTCAAACAGGAGTGCCGGGTCGTCGGCTACGTGCGGCAAACTTGCGTGCGGCGTGAGGCGCACAATGGCAGAGTCAACGTTAGGCCGGGGCACAAAGGCCTCGGGCGGTACGATAAACAGCTGGTCAACGTGGCAGTAGTACTGCGCCATCACAGAAAGCCGCCCCCAATCCGTACCGCCTGGCTGGGCAGCCAGCCGCTCAACGACCTCTTTTTGGAGCATGAAGTGCATGTCGGCAACCGCATTACCGGCCGTAAGTAGATGCACGATCAGAGGTGTTGAGATGTTATAGGGCAGATTGCCGACGACACGCAGGGCGGGGCCATCGCCTTTCAGCGCCGCGAAGTCAAACTTCAGCGCATCACCTTCATGGATAATAAAGTCGGGGTAGTTGAAGAACTGCACGCGTAGACCAGGAATCAAATCGCGGTCCAGCTCAATCACCTCAAGCTTCCCTGCCGCCTCAAGCAGTGGCGCGGTCAGCGCGCCTTGGCCCGGCCCAATTTCAACAAGACGGTCGCCTTCCCGCGGCCCAATAGAGCGCACAATACGCGAGATGATACCCAGGTCACGTAGAAAGTTTTGACCGAAGCGTTTGCGAGCACGGTGCTGCTGGGGCACTTGAGACATCTAACAGAATTCCTTGGAGGTATTTTTCAATCGTGGAGGCGTTACGCCTGGCGGGCCGTTTGGGCGCGCTGTTCGGCAAGACGCCGAGCAAGCGATAGTGCAACGCGCAGGCTACCAGGGTCAGCCACGCCTTTACCCGCGAGGTCAAGCGCGGTGCCGTGGTCTACCGACGTACGCACTAGCGGCAAGCCCAGCGTGATATTAGCAGCTTGACCAAAGCCAGCATACTTAAGTACGGCCAAGCCCTGGTCATGGTACATCGCCAGCACGGCATCAACACCCGCCAAGTGGCGAGGCGTAAACAGCGTATCGGCAGGAAAAGGGCCTTGAATATCCAGCCCTTGCGCACGCAGGGATTCAAGTACGGGGATAATCGTCTCTTGCTCTTCATGGCCCAAATGGCCATCTTCGCCCGCGTGAGGATTTAGCCCGCACACGGCAATACGCGGCGAGGCAATACCAAACTGATGCACCAGATCATCGGCCAGCAAGCGGCTAATCCGGGTTACCCGCGCGACGGTAATCGCATCGGCAACCTGGCGCAGCGGCAAGTGTGTGGTGACCAATGCAACGCGAAGATCACCACTGCCTTGCCAGTCCGGTGCGTTGGCGTGTAACGCGGCATCGGTTGCCAGCATCATCACGACCTCATCAACACCGCAGGCATCACGCAACCACTCTGTATGCCCTGTGAACCCTGGGTAGCCGCCTTCAATGATGACGCCTTTATGCAGCGGTGCGGTGACAATGGCGGCCGCCTGGCCTGCCTGACAGGCAGCCACGGCCAGCTCAAGCGTGGCAAGCACATACCCTGCATTGGCCGGGTTAAGCACGCCAGGCGTTGCGGGCTCATTCAACGCTACGGGCCAAACGGGTAACTGCCCCGCGCAAGCGGCTACTTCCTGGCCTGGGCTTGTTTCCACCAGTGCCACATCAAGCTCTAGCGCAGCGGCCCGCTGGCGCAACATATCGGCATCACCAATGGCGACGGCCTGCGCCGGTAGGTGGCCCTGTACGGCCAGCATAAGCACTAGCTCAGGCCCAATACCCGCAGGCTCTCCCGTGGTAATCAGCAGCGGAAGGTCAGCGATTTGGCTCATTTAAAGGCGAACATCCACAAAGGCTTCCGCGCGAATTTCCTGCTGCCAGACTTGCAGCTCTTCATTGGCGCGGCGCTGGAAAATGGCCTGACGCACTTGCTCCTGGCGGCTCTCATTGGTCACGTTCTGACGACGACGCTCTTCAACTTCAATTACGTGGTAGCCGAACTGTGAGCGCACTGGCTCGGAGATTTGGTTAACGTTCAGCGTCTGCAATGCTTCCTCAAACGCCGGTACGGTTTGGCCAGGACGCACCCAACCCAGCTCGCCACCGTTAAGCGCACTACCGCTGTCGTCACTAAACTCACGTGCTACGGAGGCAAAGTCAGCACCTTGCTGTAAACGCTGACGCACCTCCTGAGCCCGGGCACGCGCCTGCTCTTCACTGCGCGTTGGCGTTAGCTCAACCAGTACGTGACGTGCGCGGATCTCTTCGACAAACGCCTGATCGCTATTTTGATTGCCCTGTTGATCAAGCACGCGCTGAACATCACGGTCGCTGACCGATACGCGCTGGCCAACCTGGCGCTGCTGCACTTGGCGCATCAACATTTCACGACGAATGTCTTCACGCACCTCAGCTAGCGTCATGCCATCGGCTTCTACCGCGTTTGCGAACTGATCCAACGTCATGTTGTTGGATTCAGCAATCGTACGCAGCTGACGGTTCAGCTCGGTATCATCGATGCTTAGATTGCTGCGATTTGCCAGCTGTAACTGGATTTCATCCAGTATCATCCGTTCAAGCACTTGCGCCTGAAGCGCAGAGCCTGGCGGAAGCGAGCCTCCCTGAGCTTGCGCTTGCTGCTCTATCTGAGCAACACGATCGTCGAGTTCACTGCGCATAATAACGCCATCGTTAACCACGGCAACGATGCTATCGATCGGCTGGCGCTGGGTGGACTCAAAATTCTGCGCTTGCGTTACCAGTGGAGCGGCAAGCGTGCCTGCGCCCATGCACAGCGCGATAACGCTCGCGGCCGACATCGTTTTTGCATGAGCTAGCAGCATATTTCTGGTTTTCATAAAAAGTCTCTTTCAGTCGCCATTCAAGAACGTCGTTACAAGGGAGTAGGACGGTAACCCGGAATGGTCCGTTCAAAATAGCTGTCAGCCTCTTGGCCAACGCCGCCCAAGCCACGGAATACAAAGCGTAAAAATAGCCCGCGATCGTTGAAGTCATCTGCAACACGCGCAGTGTCGTTGTCATCCACCCACTCGCGCCAAACAAGCTGCACGCCGTAGCAGCAGTCGTTCCATTGTACCCCTGCCAATTTTTCAAGCGCACGATCATTGGTTTGGTCGTGAAGATACCGGCCTATCAGATCCACCCTTGGGCTGGTTTTCCAGGCAAATGACACGTCCCACTCTTCGCGGTTGTAATCACGAAAGCCATCATCGCCTGGTAACGTATCAGGGTCGAAGCCTTCGATCTCCCAACGGTAACCCAGGTTCACTACATGGCCTTCAGGGTGCCGATAACGCAGGTCAAAGCGAGTGCGTTCCGTCTTTTCACGGTGATCATCGTAAAGCCATTCGTAGCCGGTACTCCAGCGATCATTGATCTGCCAGTCCAGCCGGGTTACCAGAGGCGAACGATCACGCGTGGCCTGATAGTAACGCTGCGGGTTAACGTAAGGGTCTTCTTCTGGCCGCGCTGGCAGGGTATCCGGATCTCCGTCACTATCAATACGGCGGTCCGAAAAATAGAGACTTTGCCCGATACCGAATGTTAGCCGATCACGGCCACTGTCATCTTCGATAAAGCGCGTCTGCACACCCACTGACACACGGTTAAGATCGCCGACCCGATCTCCACCGGAGAAGCGGTGGGGCGACCACAGCTGGTCCCATGAGAAAGCCCGCTCACGACTATCGAAATCGGGTAGCTGGGTCTGGTTCTTGCGGGGCACATAGGCATAGTTAAACCGCGGCTCCAGCGTTTGCCGATAGCCGCGATTTCCAAGCTCCAATTCACGCTCAAATACCAAGCCGCCATCCACCGACGTCACCGGCACAGTTCGACTTGGTGAGGTATTGCGCTCCGTTTCACGGTCACCGTAGTCCAACTCGTAGGCGGTATACCAAAGCTCAGCCCGTGGTTCGATATATCCCCAGGGCTTTTCTTCGCGCCAGCCGACGGCCGGCGTTAAGTGTAGACGCGTGCCGGTTGCCGCCTCGCGTTCCGGCACCAGCCGCTCATCCACGTCACGCCAAAAATAGGTCGCGTTGGAGCGCCATTCGCTGAAGAAGCCACTGCCTAGCTGCCAACTGGAATTCGCGGTCAAACTGGGCAAGCGGTAGAACGGCTTATCAGAGTCGCTAAGCGGGTCTTCAAGGCGCTGAAAGCCTTGCGCCCTGGCATCGAGATACCACTGGTCACCCTGATAATCTATCTGGGCAAGCCGCTCAAGGCTTACGCGGTCGCTCCCTCCAAACTCATCACCGAAGTCGTCGAAATAGCGGCCGTCACTGGAAGCGCCATAGCGCAACCGATAATTGCTGCGGCTGTTGACTCGGCCCGCATGGCGCGCATCGACATACCAACGGGTTTCGCCAGCAAAGCGGTCACTACCACTGTTACCTCCGTCGTCCCTACTTAAGTAGCCCCCCTCAATGGTTCCCTCGCTTTCCGAAAACAGGTAGCGGTATTCACCGTTGAGCAGCAACCCACGGTCACTCATCCAACGCGGCGTAATGGTGGCGTCGTGATTAGGGGCGATATTCCAGTAAAACGGCTGTGCGTAATTAAATCCATCTGACGAAAACCCGATAGCCGGGGACAACAGCCCCGTGTGACGCTTGTCGTCAATAGGGAAGCGCAACCACGGCCAGTAAAAAACAGGCACGTCTTTTACTTTTAAGCGGGCATGCGTCGCGGTACCAAACCCCGATTCCTGATTTAGGCGTATATCACTGCTCACCAGCTCCCAGGTATTGGCGCCGGGCTCACAGGTCGTAAAGGTGGCATCTCGCAAGCGATACTGAGACTCGCCTGTTTGCTCAAGCTGACTTGCCTGGCCACGCAAACGCTCTTCATACAGCACATAGTGGCTGTTACGCACACTCGCGCGATCTTCATTGAGCATTAAGGTGGCGCTGTCGCCACGCACCAACGCTTGGCCATCACGCAAAGCGAGATTACCCTCAGCATCCACCTGCTCACGGTTTGCGGGTAAATAAATGCGTTCGGCTTCTAATTCCGAATTACCACGTCGCAATACCACATCGCCTCGCAGCAATGCCTCGCCATCGGCGGCGTAATCTACGTCCTGGGTTTCAACTGACAGCGTTTCCGGGTTCTGCTCTACAGGCAACCGGTAGCTGGGCATCACGTACCGGCCACGGCACAACTGTTGTGACGCTTCATCTCCTTCCCAGGCCTGCCAGTCAAGCGCTTGTGCGGGCAGCGCTTGATTCTGAGCCACCACCGAGAACGAGGCGCTAGCGAGCAAACTGCCCATCAGCGTATGCGCAACCGGTATGATGCGCGAAAATCGCTTGCCCATGTTCGTTATCCTTGGCATCCAGAATAGGTATTATACAGCCCGCATGATGCCCGACCAGCAAGGAGCTTGCATGTCCTCTTTACGGATTGATGCCCTCACCCGATGGGCCGCAGAACAAAATAGCCTAAATCCGGCGTTGATTACCCTCTCACCAGCGGGCGGCGACGCCAGCTTTCGGGGCTATTTTCGTCTAACACTACCTAATGGCGACACCCAAATAGTCATGGATGCACCGCCTGCTCAAGAGGATTCAGCCCCTTTTGTTACCATTGGCCACCGCTGGTACGCGGCGGGCTTACCCGTTCCCAAAATTTATGCCGCGAATTTAGACGACGGTTTTTTACTGCTGGACGATTTAGGCAGTACCCCCATGCAGGACCGGTTTACCGATAGTGCCGCGGCGATTCAGTATCATGAAAAAGCTCTGGGCTTGATTGCCGAGCTGCAAAACAGGGCCAGCCCAACCGCACTTCCCGACTATGATGCTGCGCTATTGGCTCGTGAACTCGACCTGTTCCCTGAGTGGTGCATGGATAAGTGGCTGACGCTACCTTGCCCATCCAGCTGGGAGGCACTGCGCACAGACCTTATTCACCGGGCGCTTCAACAACCGACGGTTAGCGTTCACCGTGATTTTGATGCCATGAACATCATGATCAACCATGACCGCTTATATATGATCGACTTTCAGGACGCCGTGGCAGGGCCGATTAGCTACGACGTTATTTCCTTGCTGCGAGGCCGCTATTGGCGCTTTAATGCGACCCAATTCGCTGAACTGGCCACCCTGTTCTATCGCCAGGCCCGCAGCGATGGGCGCCTGTCCAGCGTACTAACAGAGGCCGACTTTATTATCCAGTGCCACGCCATGGCCGCTCAGCGTTCGTTAAAAGTGTTGGGCATTTTTTGTCGGTTAACGCTACGTGACCACAAACAGGGCTACCTGGCACGCTTACCCCACTTCCTGGATCACCTTGAAGATAGCCTGAATGGCCTGCCCGAGCACGCCGTCTTTGCCAACTGGGTAAGGCTCACACTGCGCCCAGCCATTCTGCAACGCCTGGCGGAAGAGCATCCATGAAAGCGATGATATTAGCGGCCGGTTTAGGCAAGCGGATGCGCCCGTTAACCGACCACTGCCCCAAGCCCTTGCTCCCGGTCGCGGGGAAGCCGCTGATCGTTCATCACCTGGAGCGGCTTCAGCGGGCAGGTATTGAAGACGTCATTATTAATGTCAGCTATCGCGCCGAGCAAATCATTCAAGCGATAGGCGATGGCCGGGCCTACGGTGTCAATATTCAGTGGAGCCATGAGGCCACGCCGCTTGAAACGGGCGGAGGCATTCAAAAGGCGCTACCGCTGCTGGGCGAGGAACCCTTTCTGCTGGTCAATGGTGATGTGTGGTGTGACTACCTGCCCGCCAACACTCAGCTAAAAAGGGGCGATCTGGCGCACCTGATACTGGTGAATAACCCTGACCATCATCCTGAAGGCGACTTTGCCCTGGATAAGGGGCGCGTTCTTAATCAAGGCGCACAGCGTTATACCTATGCCGGTGTCAGCATTATTCATCCCAAGCTGTTGGCTGACCAGCCCACCGAGGCGTTTGCGCTCGCGCCACTATTAAAAAATGCGATGCATGAACAGCAGGTGTCAGGGGAACACTTCGCAGGACACTGGGTTGATGTAGGAACACCCGAACGCCTTGTCGCCCTGGAGCACTTTTTAAGCCAGTAAATCCCCTCGTTATAAGAAGGCCCAGAGTGGGGATTCAAACAGTGCGCCCAGGCAAAGAAATGTTATGCTGCGCGACTTACCTGTCGTCGCCAAGATAAGGAGAGCCACGTGAAAGCAAGGGTAAAATGGACGGATGGCCGTCAATTTATCGCCGAGTCGGGCAGTGGGCACAGCGTTGTGATCGATGGCCCACCCGACCACGGCGGCCGCAATACCGGGCCTCGTCCCATGGAAATGCTGCTGATGGGCATGGGCAGTTGCACGGCGTTTGATATCCTGAATATTCTCGATAAAGCCCGTGCCGATGTGACCGACTGTGTTGCCGAATTGGATGCTGAGCGCGCCGATGAAGTGCCTGCCGTATTCACCAAAATTCATGTTCACTTCGTGGTCACAGGCCGAGCGCTAAAAGAGAAGCAAGTTGCACGTGCCGTAGAGCTTTCCGCCGAAAAGTACTGCAGTGCGTCCATTATGCTTGTCAAAGGCGGTGTTGAAATTACGCACTCCTTTGAAATTGTAGAGGCTTGAGGCAGAGCGACGACGCTCGCTCCTTCGGCCTACGATGCAGCACAGCGAAAAAAAATGCCCTGCCCGGATGCATCCCCTGCCCCGGCCGGGCATAATACGCCTCCTTGTATTCCCCCTGACTGCCCTGCAAGTGCTTTTAGAACATGCGCACCACGTATGGCATTAGGTTTTTCTCGGTTCCGGCGCTGGCTCGTCGGGGTGTCTTCATCAGCCATAGGGAGGTTCGGACATGACAGATAGTCTCCGACTCCACGGGTTCAATAACCTGACCAGCTCGCTGAGCTTTAATATTTACGACATCTGCTATGCCAAGACCGAAGAGCAACGTACCGCTTATATCGACTATATCGATGAGCTGTACAACGCCGAACGGCTGACGCAAATTTTGAAGGATGTCACCAATATTATCGGTGCGCATGTGTTGAATATTGCCCGTCAAGATTATGAACCTCACGGGGCAAGCGTCACCATTCTCATTGCTGAACATGAGCTTGATGAAGCCAACCCTGAAAACACAGAACCAGGCCCTGGTCCGCTGCCTGAAACCGTGGTTGCCCATCTGGATAAGAGCCATGTCACCGTACATAGCTACCCGGAATCGCATCCTGACAACGGCATCAGCACCTTCCGTCTGGATATCGACGTATCAACGTGTGGGCATATCAGCCCGCTGAAAGCGCTGAACTATCTGATTCACAGCTTTGATTCTGATATCGTCACCATGGATTACCGTGTGCGCGGCTTCACCCGGGACGTCGACGGTAAAAAGCTGTTCATCGATCACGAGATCGCCTCGATCCAGGATTACCTAGCGGAAGATACCAAGCAGGCGTATCAGATGATGGACGTGAACGTGTATCAGGACAACATGTTCCATACCAAGATGCTGCTGAAAGACTTCGAGCTCGACAATTACCTGTTCGGCAAGTCGCGTCGCGACATTACGTTTGAAGAAGCCCGCGATATCGAAAGCCGCCTGCGCAAAGAGATGCTGGAAATCTTCTACTCACGTAACCTGGAGTAACGCCTGAGTAGCTAACAACAGCCACAAAGAAGCCGGCATCGCGCCGGCTTCTTTGTATCTAAAAAACCGTATCTAATAGAAACCTTCATCCCCTTCAGGGCGCGTTTTAAAGCGCCGATGCAGCCACAGGTACTGCTCGGGGTGCTTGCGAATGGCACGCTCAATAAACTGATTAACCCGCGTTGCGTCGTTAACTTCATCGTTACTGGGAAAGTTTTCAAACGCAGGTAGGCACTCAATCGTATAGGTGCGGTTATCCGGGTTGCGATGAAACATCAGCGGCACCACCGGCGCGCCTGTCATACGGGCGATTTTAGACGTTAGCCGAATGGTGGCCGCCTGCTGACCAAACAAGGGGGCAAATACACTGACATCCGGCCCAAAGTCCTGGTCGGGTGAATACCAGACAATATGCCCTGCCTTGATACGTCGCACCACGCCGCGCAGATCGTGTCGATCTATCGCCTGGCCGAAAATACGTGAACGAGCACGCGTCATAAAGCGCTCGAAAAGCGGGTTATTATGCGGGCGATATACGACATCCGCCGGAAAGAACAGCGAATGCAGCGCGCCCCCCAAATCAAGCGTTGAGAAGTGGATCCCGACGACCAACACCCCCTTGCCTTGGGCTTTGGCATGCGCCAAGTGCTCCTGACCATGGTACGCCACTCGATGACGAAATCCTTCTGCCTCCCGACACCAGCCAGTCGCGGTTTCCACTAAGCCAATACCGTTAGCAATAAAGGTATCTCTCACCAACTTTCGTTGTTCATCGGCACTCTTTTCCGGGAAGCAAAGCGCCAGGTTGGTGGCCGTAATGTCCCGCCGCCGTTTGGCAAAGCACCATGCCAATAGCCCAATGACCTTGCCTACCCAAAGCTTAATACTCCAAGGTAACCAAGCCGCGATATACATCGCACCGATGGCAAGCCAGGTTCCCCAGTAGCGTGGGTGAGCAAACGACGCTGGATACTCTTTTTTCGACATACGTACCACCTAAACTGAAGACTCTTGATAACGTCTGGGTACGCGTGGCAACACCCCGGTAAGCAGGGTATAGCTGATCGTATCGCAGTAGCGTGCAACCTCATCGACGGCTAACACTGCCCCATTGCTGGCCGTTCCCCAGAGCACCACCTCGCTGCCAATGGCAGCATCTTGTATATCGGTCACATCAACGGTCAACATATCCATCGACACTTTGCCGGCAATAGCACACCGCTGCCCATTGACCAGTACCGGCGTACCATCCATCGCATGGCGGTCATAACCATCGCCGTAACCTGCGGCCACCACCGCAATACGTGACCGGCGCGGGGCGCGCCAGCGCCCTCCGTAGCCGACGGGTTCACCTTCGTTAATCTCTCGCAAACCGATAATTTCCGAACGCAGACTCATGACCGGACGTAATTGCTGCGTGGTTGGGGTGGCCACTTCCAATGGGTCACTGCCATAGAGCATGATGCCTGGTCGGTTCCAGTCACCATGGGCGTCAGGCCAGGCAAGCGTCGCCGGTGAATTAGCTAAACACAAAGGCGCATCAAGCGCCTTGGCCAAGGCCTTTAAACTCAACAGCTGCTGATTAAAATAGTGGCCGTCGCTGGCATCAGCGGTCGCAAAATGGCTCATTAAATGCAGCGCCGTGACCTGTGGTGCATTGGCCAGGCGCTGCCAGACCGCTTCCGCCTCCGCGAGGCCAAACCCCAGCCGATGCATACCCGAATCGACTTTTAACCAAACGGGAATGGGTTGGCTTGGCGAAAATGCCAGCAGCGCGTCTACCTGCCATGCGCTATGAATGGCGGTCCACAGTGCGTAGCGCTCCACCAGCGGTAACTCATCGGCGCTAAAGATACCTTCTAACAACACAATAGGTTTGCTGATGCCGCTGTTACGTAGCGCAATCGCTTCTTCGATACACGCCACCGCAAACGCCGGGACGTGGCTTTCCAGCGCGTGAGCACACGCTACAGCGCCGTGACCATAGGCATCCGCTTTGATAACCGCCACCGAGCGGCTTTGTGGCGCGCAGCGGCACGCCAACTGATAGTTGTGACGCAGAGCATCCAAATCGATATGGGCCGCTAGCGGGCGCATTGCGTATCTCGCTTATACATAATAAGTCATCAAAAATAGCCCCTCTAACAACAACGCACCGAGTATAAACTCGGTGCGTTGAGGCCGTGCCTACGTAGCCACGCTGTCTTGGCTAGCTTTCGAAAATCGCCTCTAGCGACAGGCCTTGCTTTTCAAGCGTACGGCGTAGCTTCTTTAATGCCTCGACTTGAATCTGTCGTACACGCTCGCGTGTCAGGCCAATTTCAGCGCCGACCTCTTCCAGGGTGGCCGCCTCATGACCGCGCAAACCAAAACGACGCACGACCACTTCACGCTGTTTATCACTTAGCTCATCAAGCCAAAGATCCACGTGTTCACGCACATCACCATCTACCAGGCAACCTTCTGGGCCTTGAACATCATCATCGGCCAAGGTATCAATCAGCGGTTTATCACTCTCTCCACCCATGGGGTAGTCTACCGAGGAGACACGCTCATTGAGGCCAAGCATTTTCTTGACCGTATCAACCGGTTTGTCGAGATGCTCAGCAATCTCTTCAGCGGTCGCTTCATGGTCAAGTTTTTGTGTCAGCTCACGCGCGGCACGCAGATAAATATTAAGCTCTTTCACCACATGTATCGGCAGACGAATGGTGCGCGTTTGGTTCATTAGCGCGCGTTCAATGGTCTGTCGAATCCACCATGTTGCATAGGTTGAAAAGCGAAACCCACGCTCAGGGTCAAACTTTTCAACGGCACGAATAAGCCCTAAATTACCCTCTTCAATGAGATCCAGCAGCGTCAGCCCACGGTTTAGATAGCGCCGGGCAATTTTAACCACCAACCGCAGGTTAGACTCGATCATTCGAGAACGACCAAGCGGATCCCCCTTTCGCGCCAGGCGGCCATAATAGACCTCTTCTTCTGGCGTTAAGAGCGGCGAAAATCCTATTTCATTGAGGTAAATTTGCGTCGCATCCAGGCTTTGAGTCGATTGCCGGTCCTCACGTCCTAGTGCTTTCTCAAAAGCTTCCTCTTCCGCTGCGACATCATCGTCAGCGTTTTCCAACGCTTCTTCGGCAGCATCCAGGTCAACCTCCTGTAGGTCCTTCTCCAGCATACTCATGGCCTTACCCCCGTAGTATCGCCTGCCCGCCTTTTAATATTTAAAGGTAACCACGCTTACGTGTGCGTTACTGGTGTTATTATTTTTATGTGGGCCAGCTCGTAAGGGGCTGGCTCAACAAAACCTTGCCGCTACTCGCTTATCGGGTACTCCACTGATTAGCGTGCAGGTAAAAACTCCATAGGATCCTGAGGCTGACCATCACGGCGCACCTCAAAGTGCAGCCTAACGCTTTCTGCATCACTGTTTCCCATGGTGGCGATCACTTCGCCTGCTTCAACCACGTCATTTTCACTAACGTTTAAGCTGTCGTTATGCGCATAGGCACTTAGGAACTGATCGTTGTGTTTAAGAAGAATAAGATTACCGTACCCACGTACACCACTACCCGCATAAACGACAATACCAGGGCCTGCGGCTTTGACAGGTTGCCCCTTTTGTCCGGCGATATCAATCCCGGCGGTAATCGAATCACCTTCGCCGAAGTTGCCCGTGACTTGCCCATCTGTCGGCCATTGCCAGTTGATCGTCTCTGCGGGCGTGAACGTACGCGATGAGCGGTCCGAACGTTCCACTGGAGCAGCCGCAGGTGTTTCGGATTGAGCAACCACCTGCTCCTCAGGCTCCGATGCTGGGACCGCTTCTGGCTCAGGCCTTGGCTCGGTAGCAGCCACCTCGGGTTGAGAGGGAGATTCTTGCGGCGCACTGTTAGTTGACGCTACCTGCTGAGCACTTTCAACGGCTTGTTGTTCAGGGCGCTCAGCGTTTAAACGCTGAGCGCGTTCAATCGCCGACTCATCAGGCAGTAGCCAATCAAGTTCCTGGTCGTTACTGGCTACTGCTGTCGCCTGCGGGTTGAGCCCGGTTGCGACAACGCCGCGCGATTCACTCGGCGTGTTTTGCGCCTGATTTGCGGGCTGGGAATTATTGCCAGCCCCTGCGCCTTCACGCAATGCAATCATCTGTCCGGGGTGAATTTGGTAGGGCGCATCAATATTGTTGATAGTAGCTAGCTGGCGGTAATCCAGATTATGCTGCCAAGCGATGCCATACAGGGTATCGCCTGGTTTGACGGTATATTGAGGCGAGTTTTCCACCACGCGACTCGCTTCACTCAAGTCACGTACTTGCGGGGTATTGTGCTGCTGATTGGCACACCCGCTAATTGCCAACACCAAGGCTGACATCATGAAGACTTTACGCATGCAAACCCTACTCCTTTTCAGCGCTGAGCCGTATTAGTTGAATCTAACGTGGTCGACTTCCCTGCCCGACGGTTCAATAGCATGACCAGCAATATACCAACGACCATCAGCAGCACCACGCCGATAATCTGCGCGGAAGCGCCGGTCAACGCGGCATAATCACTGGGCAGCAAATAACGGTACTCCAAGGGTATCATTTGCCCGCTTGGACCAACCTGATAACGCAACAGCTCGCGCCATGGCCACAGAACCGGCAACGAGCCAATAATAAACCCTAAAAGCAATTGCATCGTAAAGCCATGATGACGTCTTAACAGCCAGGATAATAG
This sequence comes from Halomonas citrativorans, assembly GCF_014898005.1. Classification (NCBI taxonomy): domain Bacteria; kingdom Pseudomonadati; phylum Pseudomonadota; class Gammaproteobacteria; order Oceanospirillales; family Halomonadaceae; genus Halomonas; species Halomonas citrativorans. The sequence goes on along the minus strand of NZ_JABUYX010000014.1, from coordinate 21,176 downwards.
CCGCGAAAACAGCGCAAGGCCTATCACACATCCCATACCAAACAGCATAATAATAGTGATGTCGAAACTGCGAATAGCCCCCATTATCGTGCCGTAGAGCCCCATCGTGAGCAACAAAAAACTGCCCGACACGCCTGGCAACAACATGGCGCTAATCGCAATACACCCCGCCACCATCACAATCGTGGCTTCATTACCGAGCAATAGCACCAAGGGCATTAAGCTCGGCAGCATTCTGGCTAACAGTAAACCGGCCAACAGCGGAAATAAATACCAAAATTTCCAGCGGTCTCCCGCTTGAGCGACCACCATTCCAGAGGCGGCAACCAGCCCGAAAAAGAAGCCATCAAGCAGCAGAGGGTGCGCTTCCATCAGCCATAGCGCCAAGTGCGCCACGCTGACCAGGCTGATGCCGACACCGGCCAGCAAAGGGATCAAAAAGGCCAGGTTCAAGTGCTTAACGAGGGCACGCCACCCATCACGCTGCCAAACCACCAGCGCGCCAGGACCAAACTGCTTAATGGTATTGATCAGCTCTTCATAAATGCCGGTAACAAAGGCAATCGTGCCCCCGGAAACTCCGGGTATGGCATCTGCGGCCCCCATTCCGGCACCTTTAAAAAAAATCCCCAAGGATTTACGCTTCAATCCACTACTCCTTGCAATAAAGGTACAAAACGCACGGGCTCAAGCCGCCGCTTCTCAAACGCATTCCCACTGCGCTTTATCTGGGTAAGCCATTGGCTGCCATCAGGCGCTTCCAACGGCGCAATCAACACCCCATCGCGACTTAGCTGCTCGAGCAATATTTCAGGCAGTGTCTGCGCACAAGCCGTCAATAAAATAACATCGAACGGTGCCGCCGTTGACCAGCCCTCGCCGCCATCGGCAACGGTTAGCGTTACCTCTGCGCCCAAGCGCCAAAGGCGATCACTCGCTCGCTCATGCAAGGCGTAAATACGCTCAATGGAGTAAAGCTCTTTCACTAAGCGCGACAAAATCAGCGTTTGATACCCAGAGCCGGTGCCCACTTCCAACACACGGCGTGGCTCGGCTTTCACAACCAGTTCTGTCATCCGCGCCACGGTAAGCGGCTGTGATAACGTCTGCCCAAAGCCGATAGGCAGCGCTGTATCTTCATAGGCACGATGCGCCAAAGCCTCGTCAACAAACAGATGCCTGGGCTCGCCAGCCATCACATCAAGCACATCCGGGTGTCGAATGCCCTGTTCGATCAACCGATCAATCATGCGATCCCGGGTACGCTGAGAGGTCATTCCCCGCCCGCGCCGCTCAATGGGCGAAATATCAGGCAAAGGCATCCAACCAGTCCTGTACGTCACGGCACGCAGGGTGGCGCGTCAAGTCGGTTTGCAGCGGCGTAATCGATACATACCCTGCCTCGATCGCTGCAAAATCGGTATCTTCACCGTCATCCGCATTGGCAGCAACCGGCGCAATCCAGTAGCGCGTCCGCCCACGAGGATCTTTGATCGCAAGCGGTTTTTCAGCCGGGCCACGATATCCAAGCCGGGTTACCTTAACGCCTTTGATGGCTTCCCACGGCACATCTGGAACGTTAACGTTGAGCAGCGTTCTGGGCGGCAAGGAGAGTTGATCGGCGGCACCAATCAGGCTGGATGCCACTTTCGCCGCGGTGTCAAAGTAACGATCACCGCATAGCGACATGGCAATCGCGATCATGCCCAGGTTGCGTCCTTCCATGGCCGCGGCCACCGTGCCTGAATAGAGCACGTCATCGCCTAAATTGCCACCGTGGTTAATCCCTGAAATAACCAGATCAGGCCGCTCATCCCACACGCCATTTACGCCCAAGTAAACGCAGTCAGCGGGCGTACCATCCACGCTATAGAAACCATTTTCCAGCGCGGTTAATGAGAGCGGGCGCGATAATGTCAGCGAGTTACTTGCCCCGCTACGGTCACGGTCCGGGGCAACGACACGCAGCTTGGCATGAGCCTCCAGCGCATCATGTAGCGCTTTCAGCCCTGGGGCGTAAACACCGTCGTCGTTAGAGAGCAGCAGTCGCCGCATTGATGCCTCCTTGTTGATCAGCGTAATCTGGCGGCTTACGCCATATCCGGGTGATAAATGAGCTCACCGATAACGGCGGTAGCAAAACTGCCTCGGGGTAGCGCAAACGAGAGTAGCACGGCATCAGATTCCCAAGTGAGCTGGGGCGCCGTTAATCGCATACGCAGTGCTCTATGGGAGCGTTTCACACCGCTGGCTTCCAAACCTTTACACAGCTCAGGATGCTGACGGGCCAGCTGCGCCTCGTAGCGCCCTGCGTCATCAACGGCGTTTTCACCAATGCCCCAAAGCGCCGCGGTTGGATGCACGTCCAACTCAGCGGCACGCGTTATCAACGACTCGTCCACCGCGTCGACGCCGAATACGCTTTGGGTGCCGTCAAGCATCACGGTATCGCCTGGGATAGGCTGATGCCAGTTGCCGTCCGCCAAGCGAGCGCTTAGCAGCTCATTAAATAGAAAGCTTCGCGCAGTAGAGAGCAGCATTCCTTGACGGTCGTCACGTTTGCGCCACCCTCGTGCAAGTAGTGCCTCGGCACGCTGTAAATTACGCGCGTCAGGGCCGAACCGCTGAGGGCCAAAATAGTTGGGCACCCCGAGCTGGCAAAGCGCCTGCCAGCGATGAACGAAATCATCCGCTGTGATCGCGTCGCCACTCAATCGTAACGTAAACGCGTTGGTGCGATGAACGCCACGTTTTAGTTTGCGTGGATGACGCACGCTTTCAAGCACCATGATGCCCAATCCACCCAGTGCTGATATCAGGTCAGCAGGCGCGTCACGCCCTGGCAAGTGAATGCTTAACCATTGGCGCGTCACGGCTATTCGGTCCTTCATACCTGAATAGCCAATATCTCGCGGGGTCACACCGCATAATCGGCTGACACTCTTCACCACATCCAGCGTGGTCTGATTGCGTTTTTCAATCCGCAGCCAAAGATGCTCACCATGCGATTCGGGCGTGAAGTCCAGCTGCTCGTCAACCAAAAAATCCTCAGGTTGGGCCCGATAATGCCCCGGCTTGGGCGGCCCAAACGCAGCATCCAAAGAGCGTGCCCACTGAGGCAGCTTACTCATTCAACGCCTCAGGCCGGCCGAGTAAAACCACCGTTTCAGCAGCAATGCCTTCACCGCGCCCGGTAAACCCTAGCCGTTCCGTCGTGGTGGCCTTAACGTTTACCTGGCCCAAGGAGACATTCAAGGTGTCAGCAATGGTTTGACGCATTGTCGCAATATGCGGCGCCATTTTGGGCGCTTGAGCCATCAGGGTCGCGTCCAGGTTTACAACTTCATAACCTTCCGCCCGAACCAGGCTCACCACATGGCGCAGCAGCATACGGCTATCAGCGCCTTTCCATTCGGGGTCGGTATCGGGAAAGTGATGACCAATATCACCGAGCGCGCAGGCGCCTAACAGCGCATCGCTGACCGCATGAAGCAGCACATCGCCATCGGAGTGTGCGACAAAGCCCTGTGAAAAAGGCAACTTAACGCCACCAATCATTAAGTGGTCGCCGGGGCCGAACCGATGAACATCAAAGCCATGACCAATTCGCATTAAGCCTCCTGAGTAAACGTATCTGATTGTGCTGACAAAATGGCGGCGGCGAGGGCAAGGTCATCCGGATGCGTCACTTTTAAATTATCGCGCCGCCCGCTAACCAGTTGTGGCTGCCTACCCAGCGCCTCGACCGCTGACGCCTCATCGGTCACCATGCGTTTTTGATGCCGGGCACTCTCAAGTGCCTGGCGCAATAGCCCGTAATGAAACCCCTGGGGTGTCAGCGCATGCCAAAGCCCTTCCCGGGGTTCTGTACAGGTACTTTGCTGTTCGGCATTGGCCCGTTTCATGGTATCTGCCACCGGCATCGCTAATAGCGCCCCGCCGGTGTGATGAGTCACCGCCTGATACAGGGCATGCAGGTCGTCCGTGGTAATACACGGGCGAGCCACATCGTGCACCATTACAATATCGTCATCCTGTGCGGGTATGGCATGTAGCGCATTGAGTACGCTATCCATGCGTTCGATGCCGCCCGTTACGCGCTGCCAGGCCGCAAAAGGAACCCATTCAGCCTGAAACCACTGATCATCGCTGTCCAGGCAGAGCACTAACGACGCCTTGGGAAACGCCTCGTAAAGTCGCGCCAGAGTGTGCACCAGTATCGGGTGTTCACCTAACGTCAGGTACTGTTTGGGTTTATCGGCTCCCATGCGACGTCCTTGCCCGGCGGCAGGCACGATCAGCCAAAGCGTTTTTTTCACAGCCGCTTACCTGACATATTCACTGTTCGTTTACTCACTGTGCCGATTGCTCACGGTCTAGTCGTGGCTGGACCACCAGGCCTGCGTTAATACCTATCAACTCAGTAGTTATGGCAACACCCGGTACCCAGAAAAATTGTTCATCGCTACGCACCATGCCCATATCACTTCGGGCCCGCTCTTCAATAGCGTCCAGCCCGGTTTTAAGATCGGTGACCTCGGCCGCTAAGCGTGCGTTTCGCTCGCGCATGGGCAAGTTGGCCTCTTCCTGTGCAGTAACGCGCTGCTCGACTATTTGCAGGTCACGCCAGCCGCCATTACCTAACCAAAGCGTGTACTGGAGCAAACCCAGTACGACAAGTAACGCTACCACAACCCATTTGTGCATCACCGATCTCCCAAGGCAGTAACGGCGCGCATTATGCCACTATGCAGAACCATCAGCGAGCCGCAGGCACTTTAAAAGGCAGCGCTTGAAAAGCCGCCTCACGATACGCGCTCACTTGGGCGCCCTCCGCCTGGCAAAATTGGGCAACACCCGCCGCCAAGCCAGGATGGCTCATATAGTGCAGCGAACGAACACGTTGAGGGGCGAAACCGCGTATTAACTTATGTTCCCCCTGGGTGCCTGGGTCAAAGCGCGTCAGCCCATTCTGCAAGCAGTACTCAATGCCTTGGTAATAGCAGGCTTCAAAATGCAGACAATCGGCCTCCACTTCACTCCCCCAGTAGCGGCCATACAGCGTGTGCTCACCACGAAAATAGAGCGCCGACGCAACCGGTTGACCATTCAACTGCGCCTGCACCAGCATCAATGTTTCGGGCATGGTCTGGCGTAACCGTTCAAAAAAGGCATGATTTAAATAGGGCGAACGACCGCGCTCCAGATACGTCATTGAATAACAGCGATAGAAGTGCGTCATTGTTGCCTGGGTGATCTCCTGGCCCTCCAGGCGCACCACATTTAGCCCCTGTTCAGCCACCAAGCGCCGTTCACGCTTGATCATTTTGCGCCGCTTGGATGTCAGGCTTGCCAGGAAACCATCAAAGTCGCCAAAACCTGCGTCCTGCCACTGGAATTGAAGCCCTTCACGGACCGTTAATTGGGGAAACTGCGCCTGCCAGGCCGTCACGTCATGCTCATCGGCAAACAATAAATGCCAGCTGGAGAGCGCCTCCTGGTGACAAAGCGTTTGCCAGGCTGACGCTAACAGAGCACGGATAGCCTCAGCATTTAGATGGCTAGCAAGTAGCGTGCGCACCCCCGGAACGGGAGTAAACGGGATAGCGCTGAGCGCTTTAGGATAATAGGTGCCACCGGCTCTCTCGAACGCTTCCGCCCACCCCCAATCAAACACATACTCACCGTAAGAGTGATGTTTACGGTACATGGGCAGTGCGCCTACTAATTGGCCTGCTCGCCAAACGCAGGCATGGCAGGGCTCCCATCCTGTCTCACGACTCACCGAGCCACTCGCCTCCAGCGCATGCAAAAATGCATGGCGCAGAAAAGGCTGATCGTGGCCAACCAAGGCATCCCACTGGTTTGCCTCAATATTTTCCATGGCGGATAGAGTAGAGAGTTCTAACGAGCACGCAGACATGATATCTCCCAAGAGCAAAGCGTTGGCGCCCTGTTATCCCGTCTTACTTTATCATTAACGCAGCGTTACCCTTACTATCGACTTAACTATCGTCTTAACTACCGTCTTAGCCTTACGACACGAGCATTAACGTAGCGCTTTCAAGCCACTATTGCGCCCCAAGACATCCAGGTACGGAAGATAAGGAGCGGTTATGCAGCACGATTTAACAGGTATCTTTAATGCCCAACGACACGCTGTTGATCAAACGCCTTTTCCAACGCTAAGTATTCGTCGCGCACGATTGGCACGTTTAGCGCAAATGACCAAGCGCCACCAGTATGAGATTGTGCGGGCTATTCAAACGGACTTTGGCCAGCGTAGCGACACAGAAATCCACTTGGCGGAAATTAGTGCCGTGCTACAGGCCATAAGCTATGCGCGCCGTCACCTCTGGCGCTGGATGCGCCCCTGGCGCGTCGGTGTGCCTTGGCGCCTGTTACCGGCACAAGCACGCATAGCCCCGCAGCCATTGGGCATCGTTGGGGTTATTTCCCCCTGGAATTACCCGTGGAGTCTTGCGCTACTCCCCGTTATTGACGCCTTTGCCGCCGGTAATGTTGTCATGCTAAAGCCCAGTGAGCTAACGCCTCACACCAGCACCTTGCTCGCTCGCTTGGCTTGCCAATATTTTACCCAGGATGAACTCGTCGTCATTCAAGGAGATGCATCGACCGCTCAGGCATTTAGCAAGCTGCCCTTTGATCACCTGGTGTTTACCGGTTCGACCAGCATTGGACGTCACGTGGCTAGTGCTGCGGCAGCCAACCTTACGCCAGTGACCCTGGAGCTAGGCGGTAAATCCCCCGCGCTGGTGGCAGGTGATGCCGATATAGATAAAGCGGCCACGGCCATTATATTCGGCAAGGGACTTAACGGTGGACAAACGTGTTTGGCACCCGATTACGTTCTTGTAGAAAGCCGTCATCTTGAGTCCCTGGTTAGCGCACTAAGCCGTGCTATTGTCCAGCAGCGCCCTGATAGCAGAGAGGCAACCAGCCCGATCAATGATGCCCATCGCGCACGCGTAGAGGGCCTGCTGACAGAAGCCCGTAACCACGGCTGCCGAGTCATTGATCACGGCAACCATGCCCCTGCGCTGGTTATCGACCCCACCCAAACACTTTCTGTGATGCACGAAGAGGTTTTTGGCCGCGCGCTCCCCGTTATCGGTGTTAAAAATATGGAGGCGGCGATTGGGTTTGTGAATGCACGTCCGCACGCTTTAGTGGTATATGCGTTTACTAATGATAAAACGCTTCAAACGCGGTTACTGCAACAGACTCGTTCCGGTGCGCTTGTCTTTAATGAAACACTGCTCCATCACGCGGTCCCCACCTTACCGTTTGGCGGCATCGGTGAAAGTGGCATGGGGGCTTATCATGGGCGCCACGGTTTTGAGCGCTTTAGCCATTTACGTGGTGTGTTTTATCAAACGAAACACGCTACCAGCAGAATTTTGCAGCCGCCCTACCGGCGCTGGCTTATGAAACTGCTTCGTTTACGTTAAAGCTTATTCATTAGGGCTATTGGCGTTCCATTGCAGAGATATTGGCAGGATAAGAGCAACCCCGCAGAGTAGAGGCTCCGGCACTGATTGCCGAGTTACCTTCTGGCGCGGCGCTAGTGGCTGATAAAGGCTATAACAGTGGTGCTATGCAGCCCCTAATAAAAACGCCGTTGATCGCCAACTTGCCGTTATGATTACCCAATTAGCCTACGCGGTGGGTTGTGATATTGTGGCAGAAGGGATTGGAACCGCCGAACAAGCCGCCTATTTACACTCTATCGGTTGCGAAGCAGCGCAAGGGGACTATTATGCTCGACCACTGCCAGCCAATGTGTTTGTTGCCTGGTATAAAGATTAGACATCACAACTTCCGCCCCACACTGCTTTGGAGCCTGCTTAATGGCGCATGACTTGCTTGACCGCTTACGCGAACGCTTAGAAGAATTAAACCGCTCCGAGCGTAAAGTTGCTAACGTGATCCTGGACGATCCGACAGCCGCTACCAGCTTAAGCATCGCAAGCCTGGCCCAGGCCGCCAGTGTCAGCGAGCCGACCGTTAACCGATTTTGCCGCAATTTTGGCGCCAAGGGATATCCCGACTTTAAAATCAAGCTCGCGCAAAGCCTGGCGGGTGGGACACCCTACGTGACCCGCGCCGTTGAGCCCGGCGATACGGCGGCCCAATACACGCAGAAAATTTTTGGCGCCACCATTGCCGCGCTGGATGAAGCCCAGCGTGATATTGATATGGCGGCCATTGAACGAATGGTCGACTACCTAACCCAGGCAAAGCAGATTCACTTTTTTGGGTTAGGCGCATCAGGTGCCGTCGCTCAGGATGCTCAGCATAAGTTTTTTCGGTTCAATCTACCGGTCATGGCCTACGCCGATGTATTGATGCAGCGCATGGTGGCAGCGTCCTGCCATACGGGCGATGTGGTGGTGATTATTTCCTACACCGGACGCACCCGTGAGCTGGTAGATATCGCCCGTGTAGCGCGCGAATCTGGCGCCGTTGTGCTGGGTATTACAGCCCCCGCGTCACCGCTTGCCAACGAGTGCAGCGCCACGCTTAACGTGGCAACCCCTGAAGACACCGACCACTACATGCCCATGACGTCAAGGGTGATTCAGCTTACCTTGATTGACGCCCTGGCCACCGGCGTCACACTACGGCGTGGCGAAGACTTCTTACCGCACTTGAAAAAAATCAAGGACAGCCTGCGCGACACCCGCTTTCCGCTGGACTAGCTCAACCAGCTAGAAAGGCTTTCGTTCTATACGGCGGTGGTCACGGTTATTTCTACTTTTAACTCGTCGGCAGGCATCGGGGCACATACGCAGGTGCGCGCTGGCGCGTAGCCTTCGGGCACCCAGGCATCCCACACCTCATTCATGGCGACGACATCGCTGCCGTCCTTGAGATAAATCGTGGCGCTTAATAGCTGCTCACGGCTTGAGCCGATCTCTTTTAACAGCGCATCGACACGCGCCAGCATGCTTTCTGTCTGCGCCTTAATATCGCCATGACGCGCCTCAGGCCCGGCGACCTGGCCACACAAATAAGCAACCCCTTGGTGGATAACGGCGCGACTCATGCGGGCCTTGGTATCGTGACGTTCGATCGTCATAGAGCACTCTCCTAAAAATGGGAAAAAAACAGTGTAAACGGCGACTCAGTGACTGACTACGCTTTCCTGTTCAGCGCTGTGTGGGTACCGGCCGATGTTCAAAAACCCGGCGTAACACAAAGCTGGTATGCGCCCCTGTGACGCCTTCAATACGGTTAATAACGTGCAGCAGTAAATGCTGATAATCATCCATATCCTGGACTAAAATCTTTAGCTGAAAGTCGGCAGCCTGCCCGGTAATGATCAGACATTCGATCACGTTGGGAATTTTTCGGATGTGGCGTTCAAAGTTCTCAAACCGCTCGGGGGTATGCTGGTCCATGGCAATATGCAGCAGTACCATCAGTTGGTAGCCCAACTGGCGAGCATCTACCTCGGCGCGATACTGCATAATCAAGCCGTGCTCTTCCAGCGCACGCACCCGGCGTAAACAGGGCGATGCAGAAAGGCCAATTCGATCAGCCAATTCCTGGTTACTGATCCGCCCTTCTTGTTGCAGAATCGTCAAAATTTGGCGGTCAAAACGGTCAAGCGTCAATGGCGTCACCGACATAAACAGCAGCCTCTGCTAAGAAATTATAAATTATTAAAACATACTGCCAATTAATGCCATTTTTATTCATTTTTAGCAACAACCTAGCGCTATAAACCCGTTACACTATTCACACTGCCAAAAGCAGTTAACGGTTGTGTGCCATACTCTGCATCATGAGTCTGCACCGATGAACAAAGGCCTACCCACAAGCGGCCAGTTTTCCAAGTCATTAACCCCCTTAGGAATCTCATCATGTCTGCTTTCGATCATCGTAAATATCGCCCAGCACCGCGCGTTCCTGCGTTTAACCGTCAATGGCCTGACCGTGACCTTGATCGTGCGCCGATCTGGGTAAGTGAAGACCTACGTGATGGTAACCAGGCGCTGCTAGAGCCGATGACCGTTGAGCAGAAAAAGCGCTTCTGGCACCAGATCGTCAAGGTGGGCATTAAAGAAGTCATGGTGGGGTTCCCTTCCGCCAGCCAACCCGACTTTGATTTTGTGCGCTGGTTAATTGAAGAAGATCAGATTCCTGAGGATGTCACTATCGCGGTGCTGGTGCAGTGTCGCGAGCACTTGATTGAAAAAACCTTTGAAGCTTTAGTGGGTGCCAAGCGCGCTATTATCCACCTGTATAACTCGACCTCGACCATTCAGCGCGAGCGCGTGTTTGAGATGGACCGCGACGGTATTACCGATATTGCCGTTCAGGGCGCTACCTGGGTTAAACAGTATGCCGAGCGCTATCCAGACGTTGCCTGGCGTTTTCAGTATTCACCGGAGAGCTTCTCCAGCACCGAAATCGACTTCTCGCTGGCGATTTGTGAAGCGGTGATGGACGTTTGGCAGCCAACACCTGAGAACAAGTGCATCCTCAACCTGCCAACGACCGTCGAAGTGGCTGGCCCTCACCACCATGCCGACCAGATCGAATACTTCTGCCAGCACATCAGTCGTCGCGATAGCGTGATTATCTCGGTGCATACCCACAACGACCGAGGCGGTGCAGTAGCCTCAGCCGAACTTGCCTTGCTTGCCGGTGCCGACCGTGTGGAAGGCACGCTGCTGGGTAATGGCGAGCGTACCGGCAACATGGACATCATCACACTGGCCATGAACCTCTACAGCCAAGGGATTGATCCTAACCTTGATCTTTCCAACCCGGATGAAATCATTCAGGTCGTTCACGAGTGCACCGGCATTACCATGCACCCACGCCACCCTTGGGTAGGTGAAATGGTGTATACCGCCTTCTCTGGTAGCCATCAGGATGCGATTCGTAAATCCCTCAAGCACCAGAAGCCCGACGAACCGTGGCAAGTGGCTTACCTGCCGATTGATCCCCACGACATTGGCCGCGACTACCAGGCCGTGATTCGAGTCAACAGCCAGTCCGGCAAGGGCGGCATGGCCTTTTTGCTTGAGCGCGACTACGGCATCAACCTGCCACGCTGGATGATGCTGGCCTTGGCCCCCTATGTACAAAAAGAGAGCGAAGAGCGCGCCAGCGAACTCTCAAGCGAGATGATCCGCCAAGTGATGTTCGATAACTTCACCCAGGAAACGCCACTGTCGCTAGCGGACTATCAGCTTTCCAAGGGCCAGCACGAAGGGCTTGAAGTGACCTTGTGGCAAGGTAGCGAAACCCTGCGCCTGTCTGGTTCCGGCAACGGTGCCATGTCGGCCTTTACCGCTGCCTGGCAGAAGCACTCCGGTGTTAACGTGACGATTATCGACTACAGTGAGCACTCGTTGGGCGGTGGTAGCGAAGCCAACGCCATTGCCTTTGTACAGTTGAGCATTGATGGCCAGCGCATTTGCGCCGTTGCCGAAGATAGCGACACGGTGAGCGCTTCTTTGAAAGCCCTGATCTCGGGCATCAACCGCGTCGCCACTACACACGCGGAGGCAGCGCCAAGCCATCAGGGCAGCGTCCTGCCAGCCTAACGATCTATAAGTAATACACTAATGCCTTGCGCGGCTACCCACGCAAGGCATTTTTCTGCGCCTTGAAAACGCATGTTAGAATTGGCCGCTTATCGAAGACCCCCTTTTGTTAGTCAGTGGAGAAAACATGGGTCCAGGCATCGCAAGCGTACTGCTTATCGCGCTGGGCGGCGCACTCGGGGGAATGGCCAGGTTTGCTCTTTCCAACCTGTTAGCGCGCTGGCTGGGCAAGGCGTTTCCCTGGGGCACGCTCGTTGTTAACGCGACCGGCGCGCTGGCCGCAGGCTGGCTATTGGGCCGCCAAGGCCTGCCTGACACACCAACGGCGTTCTGGCTGTTTAGCGTAACTGGCCTACTCGGCGGCTATACCACGGTCTCATCGTTTAGCCTGCAAACTCTTGAACTTTGGCAAGGCGGTCAATCGGGCCGTGCGGCACTCAACATGGGCGGCACACTGGTGCTGGGCATTGGTATGGCAGCGTTGGGCTGGGTGCTGGCAGGGTGCCGCGTATGAGGACTTGGAAATGCTACCTTGCCGTCGGGGTTGGTAGCGGCCTGGGCAGCGCACTGCGCTACGCCGTATCGCTTGTCTCCCAAGCGGCCTTGGGTAGCTATTTCCCGTGGGGCACGCTGATCGTCAACGTACTGGGGTCGGGTTTGATCGGCTGGATAGCCGCCACCGCGCTACGTGCACCCCATAGCAAACTGACCTACTGGCACCCGCTGCTCGTGGCAGGTTTTTGCGGCGGCTTTACGACCTTTTCACTGTTTAGCCTGGAAACGCTGCATTTCCTTAACCATGGCCAAGGCTGGTGGGGGCTTTCGTACGTGCTGGTGAGCCTGCCGCTATGGCTATTGGCCGCCATGGCAGGCGAGCGCTTGGCACTTCGCCGCCAATAAATACTCAAGAAAAATCACTCAGGGAAAACCAATGCGCGAGCAGATGGAAAAACACCAGTGCTGGATTTACCTGGTCTGCATTGGCCTAGGGCTGGCCTTGGGCGTTGTGTCACCGGCGCTGGCCGATGTGCTGGAGCAGTTACTGTGGCCGCTGTTAGGCCTTTTGATGTACACCACCTTTAGCCAGATTCCTTTGCTTAGCGTGGCGCGCGGCCTTACCGACGGCCGCTTTATGACGGCGCTGCTAGTGGGCAACTTTATCGCCATTCCGGCCTTTCTGGGGCTGGTGGTCGCTTGGCTGCCGCTCTCACCTGCGGTATTGGCCGGCGTCTTGCTGGTACTGCTGGTGCCCTGCACCGACTGGTTTATCAGTTTTACTCACTTGGGCAAGGGAGATGCGCCCCGCGCTGTCGCGGCCGCTCCGCTGCTGCTACTGGTGCAGATGGTCGCTCTACCTATTTATCTCTGGCTCTTTCTGGGATCGGAGTGGTTTCATCTGGCACTCTCCACCTCACTAATCGTTGCCTTTGCGGGCCTTATCCTGTTTCCCTTGGCGCTTGCCGGGCTAACGGAATTTGCTGCTACTCGGCATAGGCGCACCAAGCGCGCCATCTATCACCTGGGCATACTGCCCGTGCCACTGCTTGCCTTTGTGGTCTTTATTATTGCAGCGTCACAGGTCAACCATCTGGGCGGGCTGTATCATGTGATGACTCAGGTCATGTTGATCTTCATGGTTTTTTTAGTGTTTGCGGGCTGGCTGGGTCGTGCGCTGGGCAGGCTGTTCCGTTTGCCAACCGCCAGTGCCCGCACGCTGGCTTTTAGCTTTGGCACACGCAACTCGTTTGTCATGCTGCCCATCGCCTTGGCTCTGCCTGGCGCATGGCAACCCGCAGTCGTAGTGATTATTTTTCAGTCACTGGTAGAGCTTTTTGGAATGATCTTCTATCTACGCTGGGTACCCGGTAAATTGCTGCCTGACCGTGAGCGAGGCAGCTAGCTAACCCGCGCGTATCCTCCCGCTACACCCTGTTTGCTGAACACCAGTTGCCACAGCTGAATCTCACGTGCTCTAAAGGCTCCCGCACAACTCAACAGGTAGTAGCGCCACATACGATAAAACGTTGGATTAAACTGACCTTTAAACTGGGGCCAATTGGCTTCGCTATTGTGATACCAGGCCATCAGCGTTTTATCGTAGTCAGCTCCAAAGTTATGTATATCTTCCACCACAAAAAGCGTTTCAGCCGCATCGGTAATATGGCTTAAGGTAGGCAACTCACCATTCGGAAAAATGTATTTATCGATCCAGGGATCGGACATCGTCGTACCAAGGTTTTTGCCAATCGTATGAAGCAAGAAAAGACCTTCATCCTTTAGGCAGCGACTGACCACTTCCATATAGGCGCGATAGTTTTTATGGCCCACATGTTCGAACATACCAATACTAACAATACGATCAAATCTTTCAGTTTCATCGCGGTAATCCTGTAAACGGAACTCTACCGGCAAGCCTTTTTTGATCAATCGTTTACCAAAATCCGCCTGCTCTTTGGAGATGGTCAGGCCGACACACTCAACGCCATAATGCTCGGCCGCATAAGCCATAAAGCTCCCCCACCCACAGCCGATATCAAGTACGCGCATACCCGGTGCTAACTGCAGCTTTCGGCAAATTAAGTCCAGTTTCGCCTCTTGTGCTTCATCTAGTGTGCACGCGTCTTTCCAATAACCGCAGGTATACGTCATACGCTGGTCAAGCATGGCCGCATAAAATTCATTGCCAAGATCGTAGTGCTTCTCGCCCACTTCCCAAGCCCGCTTAACGCTTTGTCGGTTTAACAACCGAGTACGCAACGCGTGATAAATCAATTGCGTGGGCTTAATACGTTGATGCAATTGCGCGCGCAGCAAGCGGGTAAAAAATACGTCCAACCGATCGCAGTCCCAGTCCCCCTGCATATAGCTTTCACCTAAGCCCAGATTGCCACGCGCTAGTGCATTTTCGATCACACCAGGCGCTTTAAGCTGCATATCCCAAGGGCGATCGCCGTTGAACTGTATATCAGCCTGGGCCATTAGGCTGGCTGCAAAGCGATGAGAGGAAGAGGTGGGATTAAACGGCTGTGATGTTCGTTCAAGCGTGGGTAGATTCACGTCAGGCTCCTTATGCTACTCAAGAGATGAATAGTTCAAGACACTCTTAAATAAACATAGAAGCTCATTTCAGCATTTGCAGATTTTAATTTTTCCCTTTTTCATTGTTAAAAAGTCGCTCTACTAACCCGTAGCAAAGCGACTTACCGTAGGAACACAAAAGAGACTTAGCGCAAAATAAGAACGGGGATACGGCTGCTACGCAGCATCGCTGTCGTCGTGCTGCCAACCAACAAGTGGCGGATGCGCGAGTGCCCATAAGCGCCCATGACCAAGAGGTCTATCGCGTGCTCTTGTTCGTAGGTTTGCAGCACATCATCTACATTGCCGTTGCGGATAGCGCCTTCTGCCTTGTGGCCTGCTTCACGTAGGGTGCCTAGCGCCCAACCAAGCTCCAGGCGATTCTCTGCATTGTCCGTATCCACCAGTAGTACATGGCACTCGCTGCCTGAAAACAGTGGCGAACGGGCCAGCATTTCCACGCCTTTGCGGGCCGTTTTGCTGCCATCATACGCAATCAATACTTTTTCAGGCTGCTTGAACGTGGCGGGCACCATCAAAATAGGGCGATGCATTTCACGCACCACCCGCTCAAGGTTGGAGCCAAGATGCTCGCTGGCTTGATGAGCCGTCTCGCCGCGCTTACCCATCACCAGCAGGCGCATTTCATTTTCAAGCCCGACCAGTGTTTCCACCAAAGTACCGTTCAGTTGGCGAGTAACGGCGTTGCTAACGCCCTCTTCAACGGCGCGCGCTTGGGCTGCTTCCAGCATCAACCTGCCCTGTTCGCGGTTGACCTTGGCACGCTTCTCATCAAGGCCCATCAACTCCTCCAGCAAGCGCTCGCGGGCGCCAAAAAACAGCTGGCCCGAAAGATCCGGCTCGCCTGGCACTTCTGAATGGTTATCGGCCACATGCACAAAGGTTAGCGGCGCGCCCAGCGCAAGGCTTGCCCAAGAAGCGTAATCGCAAACGCCTTGCGAAAACCGGGAACCATCAATTGCGGCAACTACATGTTCCGGCATGCTGCTCTCCTTTATTAGATGCTTAGTGGCCATCCATCAGTTTTTCGACCGCCTTTTGATCGTTGTGCATCGCGTAGCGGTCAACCACCGTGGCGCTGGCTTCGCTCATCCCAACCAACACGACGTCAGTGCCTTCACGGCGGAACTTGATAACGACCCGATCAAGTGCCTGTACAGCGGTAACATCCCAGAAGTGCGCGTTGGATACATTGATCGTTACCTTGTCCAGGCTCTCCTTGAAATCAAACGCCGCCATAAAGCGCTCGGAAGAGGCGAAGAAGACCTGCCCAACGACCTGATACTCACGCTCCCGGCCCGCCTCTATCTCAGTAGAGCCGATGTACATGATATTGCCAACTTTATTGGCAAAAAACAGCGCCGCCAGCAGCACGCCAACAAAGACCCCGATCGCCAGGTTATGGGTACTTACGGTCACAGCGACCGTCGCCAACATGACAATATTGGTACTGAGAGGATGCTTTTTAATATCCCGAATCGACGCCCAGCTAAAGGTGCCTATCGACACCATGATCATGACAGCTACCAGCGCGGCCATGGGGATTTGTGAGACCCAGTCGGCGAGAAACACGACCAACAGCAGCAGTACAACGCCCGCAATCAATGTGGATAGCCGCGTACGGCCACCGGATTTAATATTGATCACCGACTGACCAATCATGGCACAACCTGCCATACCACCCAGCAACCCGGCACCAATATTGGCAACACCCTGGCCTTTGCACTCGCGGTTTTTATCACTCGAGGTGTCAGTTAGATCGTCCACAATGGTCGCTGTCATCATCGATTCCAGCAGACCCACCACACACAGCATCAAGGCGTAAGGCAGAATAATCATCAAGGTTTCAAGGTTAAGCGGGACATTCGGCCACAGGAAAATCGGCAGCGTATCGGGAAGTTCGCCCATATCACCCACCGTGCGAATATCCATACCGCTCACCATATACACAATGGTTAACACCACGATGCACACCAGTGGCGAGGGTAGCGTTTTACCGATCACCGGCAGATAAGGGAATAAATAGATAATGCCTAAACCGGCCAGGGTCATGACATACACATGCCAAGTGACATTGGTTAGCTCAGGTAACTGGGCCATAAAGATCAAAATGGCCAACGCATTCACAAAGCCAGTAACGACCGAGCGCGACACAAAGCGCATTAGCTCAGCGAGTTTTAAATACCCGGCAATAATCTGAAACACCCCGGTTAGAAGTGTTGCCGCCAGCAAGTACTCAAGGCCATGCTCGCGCACCAGCGTGACCATCAATAGCGCCATGGCGCCAGTGGCCGCAGAGATCATCCCCGGCCGCCCACCGGTAAAGGCGATAATCACCGCAATACAGAACGAGGCATAAAGACCTACTTTCGGGTCGACGCCTGCGATAATCGAGAACGCGATCGCTTCGGGAATCAGCGCCAGCGCGACGACCAGGCCCGAAAGAGTGTCGCCTTTAATATTGGAAAACCACTCATGCTTGCTGAAAAGTGCCATTCAGGGAGTCCATCGTTATTGATTAAACAAGACGCGCTAACTCCGCCCCACAGGGCCAGATGTCACGTCATTCAAAACCAGATTGTATGAGTCAGGCTGCAGGATGAAGACGCCAGGAGCGTCAGTAGCCAAATAACGGCAATAGAATGCCGTAACGCCGTGGAAGCGCTTTCGCGCCATGGCGTTTTCGAAAGAGGGAATACCTAGGGTGGAGTCATCAACCCAGTGGTAAGTACTACAGATGTTGCCAATGAACGTTTCACTGCGCAGATGCCTTGCCGAGATATTTTACGAAGTTACCCTGCCACTGAAGGTTAAGCGGCAGAACCGGCGCAGAGTTTACCAGCAACCTACCTCTTCTGCACCCCGGCGCACTTGAGGTCTGGCTGTATACTTAAATAGTCAGCGCAGGATGCGCTTCGGCGTCACCATCGCTACCATGGGCATCAAGCGCATAAGGCGCCATCATTGAACCTGGTCAACATTTCGACCAACGCGTTCCCATCTTCCAGAGGAGTAGCACATGAGCCATTCAATTGCGGTGATTAAAGGCGATGGCATTGGGCCTGAAATTATGGATGCCACCCTGCGCGTGCTCGATGCGCTGGAGTGCGGCTTTGAATACGAGTTTGTGGATGCAGGCCTGTCAGCGCTGGAAAATCATGGAACGTTGATCCCCCAGGCATCGCTTGATGCTATAGAGAAACACGGCATTGCATTGAAAGGCCCGCTGACCACGCCCATTGGCAAGGGCTTCTCCTCCATTAACGTACAGCTACGCCGTCACTTTGACCTTTATGCCAACGTACGCCCGGCAATCAGTTTTCCTGGCACTCGCTCGCGCTTTGAAGACATCGACATGATCACCGTACGCGAAAATACCGAAGGTGCGTATTTGTCTGACGGCCAGGAGATGATCGACGACGGTAACACCGGCATTTCGGTGATCAAGGTAACCCGTAAAGGCTCCGAGCGTATTGTGCGTTATGCGTTTGAGCTGGCCAAAAGCAGTGGCCGGAAAAAGGTCACTGCAGTGCATAAAGCCAATATTATCAAGACCAGCTCAGGGCTGTTTTTGGATGTAGCGCGTGAGATCGCAAGCGAATATCCCGACATTGAGTTTCAAGAGATGATTGTCGATAACGCCTGTATGCAGTTAGTGATGAACCCGCATCAGTTTGATGTGGTGGTTACCACGAACCTGTTTGGCGATATTCTCTCAGACCTGTGTGCAGGCCTGGTGGGCGGGCTGGGCTTGGCACCTGGCGCTAATATTGGTGAAAGAGCGGCGATTTTTGAAGCGGTACACGGCTCAGCCCCTGACATTGCGGGTAAAAAGCTCGCCAATCCCTGCGCTCTATTGTTGGCTGCCGCACAGCTGCTTGATCACCTGGGCATGGCAGACAAAGGCGAAACTATCCGTCACGGCATTCACTCGGTGTTAGAGACCCGCCGTGACATGGTCACACCCGATATGGGCGGCACGGGCAACACCGATACCTTTGCGCAAGCGCTGGTTGAGTACATCCACGCCTAACTATTCAGCTTGAATACGTTTCTTTAATAGCTATCTGCGCCCTTTCATCAAGGGCGCTTTTGGTTACGAGCCCTGCTTGCTCACTGCTAGCAAACCATCGCGGAAGCTCAGCGGCTAACCAAAGTCTTAAACTAACAGACCAAGCGTATCAACGACGCTTAAACAACGTGTGTTAGCAACATCGTAATGGGTTATCAGGCGCCATCAAAAAAGCCCCAAGGCGTTAATAACCCTGGGGCTTTAGTAAGAACGCTATGACTGCGCGCTTATTTTAGCGATGTTTTACGCAGGTAAGGCAGCACCGCGTCAAACTCACCAAATTTTTGCTTGGCATCGTCATCTGAAACGCTTGGCGGAATAATAACATCCTGGCCAACTGTCCAATCAGCGGGCGTTGCCACACCGTGCTTAACGGTTGCCTGCAGGGCATCCAGAGCACGTAGAATTTCAGCGAAATTACGCCCTACCGTCATGGGATAGGTCATGGATAGCTTTAGCTGCTTATCCGGCCCAATGATAAACACCGAGCGTACCGTGGCGCTGTCGGCTGGCGTACGGCCATCCGGCAGATAGGCATCTTCGGGCAACATATCAAACAGTTTGGAAACCTTAAGGCCTTCATCGGCGATGATCGGAAAATCAACGTCGCTGCCGCTATACCGGGTGATATCGTCGGCCCAGCGTTTGTGATCCTCAACGCCATCAACCGACACACCAATCACCTTAGTGCCGCGCTTTCTCCACTCGGCGCTTAGCGTGGCTACAGCACCAAACTCCGTGGTGCAAACCGGCGTAAAGTCCTTGGGGTGTGAAAATAAAATAGCCCAGCTATCACCAATCCACTCGTGGAACTGGATAGGCCCTTGGCTAGTTTGTGCTTCAAAATCGGGAACGACCGCATTAATACGTAATGACATTGTGCCTCCTTCGCGGGTGATTACTGCTTTTAATACCTTAAACCACCTTTAAGCAATCCACTATAGAACATTTAGTGCTAAGAAAGCGAATATTCGCCCGTGCTATTGGCTGACGTTCAAAGGACAGCTCCCGTCACTTTTGAAGCCCCCTTCGCACGACTAGCCTAAGCGCTAGCATTGGGGTCTTTATGCTTTACACGTGTCAGCCAGCGCTGCTTGGCGTGATGCCTTAAATTAGCCACGCTGTCAGTCTCATCAATGATGTCCTGACCCAGGATGGTTTCAATAATATCTTCAAGCGTAATAAGGCCTACAAAGGTGCCATGCTCGTCATACACAACGCGCATATGCAGATGGTCCTTGAGCATTGAAGCAAAAACCTGCTCTACATTGTGCGCAATATCGACACTCCCAATGGGGTGCATAAGCTCGCGCATGGTTTTGGCGTCATCGGCGTGATATGTATCGGATTTATGCACATAGCCAAAGGCCATTTCACCGTTATCCATAACGGGAAAGCGCGTAAAGGATGTCTTACCGTACTGCTGATCAAATGTTTTGACGTCCATGTTAGGGGGCACTGTCACGCATACCGTTCTTGGCGTCATGGCCTGGCTTACGGCAATATCATGCAAGTTAAGCATATTGATGATGGTGCGCGACTCGTCGGCATCCAACACCTTTTCCTCAAGCCCTACGCGCGCCAGCACTTTGATCTCATCACGTAGATCAACATCATGCTCTGACGTGCCCAGCCGACGCGTAATCTGCTCCGACATCCAGATAAAGGGCAGTAACCCCACTATCATCGGCTTTAGTAAACGCGGCAAAAGTGGTGCCAGCCCGCGCCAATAAGTGGCGCCAATCGTCTTGGGAATAATTTCAGACAGCACCAGAATCAGCATTGTCATGACAGCAGACACAATGGCAATGGAGGCTTCGCCGAATACCACTGCCGCTTGCGCGCCCACTGCCGTTGCACCAACGGTATGCGCAATTGTATTAAGCGTCAGTATCGCCGCCAAGGGCCGGTCAATGCTGGTCTTAAGCTGATTAAGCGAGGCATGCAGCTTGGGTTTCTCTTCTTTTAGCCTGGCAATATAGCTGGGCGTAATAGAGAGTAAAGCCGCTTCAAGAATAGAACACAAAAAAGACAGTGCGATGGAAAGCGTGGCAATCGTGATGAGAAGGAACATGAGAACCTGAGGTGGTGAGTATAGGTGTTTATAGGAGCAATCTAGATATCTGTCAATAGACCTCTGTACGCCTTTTCAGGCATGGATAACGCTCCCTCTGGCTCAATTACCTCCTCTCTATAGCTGATACTTGTCATCTTCGTTACGCAGTTTTATATTGCAAAAAGTCAACTATAGCTAAAGCGCTCCTGCTCCTTCCTATTTGGCTACTTCTTTTTTAGCTGCTTCCTAATACTACTGTGTCATAAACATCGTGATCGACTACCCAACGCTATCATGATCGCCTGATTTAGCTCCCATCGCAGGGTGGCGATGGAGTTAACCACGTGGCGTTGTGCGCGTTTTA